>JAOAIN010000168.1 GCA_026414685.1 Candidatus Goldiibacteriota bacterium | reverse complement strand
TTATGGAGCTGGTTGGCAGATAATACAATCTTTAATTGCTATCGGTTCAGGTGGAATTTTAGGAAATGGTTTATTCCAGAGTCAACAAAAATTTTATTATTTACCTGCAACTCATACGGATTATATTTTTTCAATAATAGGCGAAGAACTTGGAGTATGGGGATGTATGCTTGTTTTTGTTGGTTTTTATTTTATCCTTCAGAGGGGAATTTATATTTCTGTATCTGTTAAAGATAATTTTTTAAAATATCTTGCAGCTGGTTTGACTTTTATGATAATTATTCAGGCTCTTACAAATATTTTTGTAGTTACAGGGATGTTACCACCAAAAGGGACTACGCTGCCTTTTTTGAGTTTCGGTGGTACTGCTTTGATATCCAATATGATTGCAATAGCTATTCTTTTATCAATATCAAGGGAAATTAATGGTGGTAGAACATGAATGCTATTTTTGCTTGCGGTGGAACAGGTGGTCATATTTTCCCTGCGATTGCAATTGCAGAAAAGCTAGCATTAAGAAAAGATGTGAATATACTTTTTGTAGGGAGTTATGATGGTATGGAAAAGAATATAATAAAAAAATATAATTATAACTTTATTTTTATTTCTGCAAAACCATTGATAAGAGCTATAACCATTAAAAATATAATAAATACATTTTTTAATATAAAGGCAATATTTGAGTCATTTAATATTATAAAAAAGTTTAATCCTGATATAGTCATAGGAACAGGTGGTTTTGTATCGTTTCCTGTTCTTATTGCGGCAGTTCTTTCTGGTAGAAAAACATTGATACATGAACCAAATGTTTATCCTGGTATTGCTAATAGGGTGCTTGGACTATTTGTTACAAAAATTACAACTGGTTTTAAAGAAACAAAGAAATACTTTTGTGCCAAAAAAACAAGGGTGACTGGTAATCCGGTTAGAAATTCAATACTTCATAAAAATAAAAATGATGCACTTAAATATTTTAAATTAGATAGAAATAAAAAAACAATACTTATAATGCCTGGCAGTCGTGCTGCGAGAAAGATAAATGATATAGTAGCATTAGCTCTTAAAAAAATTGAAGAGGAAATAAAAAATATTCAGATAATATGGATGGCTGGAAAAGTAGATTGCCAGAAAATAAAAAAAATAATAATTAAATCAAAGATAAAAATAAGAGTGTTTGATTTTATATATGATTCGGGTCTTGCTTATGTTGTTTCTGATGTTGCCATTTTAAGAGCTGGAGCAAGCACTCTTGCTGAAATCGTGGCATTGCAGATACCATCAATTTTAATTCCTTATCCATATGCAACTGATAATCATCAGGAAAAAAATGCGATGTTGTTTAAAAAGAATAATGCTGCAATTGTGATAAAAGATAATGAACTAAATGATGTTAAATTAATAGAAAGCTTAAAGTATTTGTTAAATAATAAAAATAATAAAACAATAAGAGAAAATATAAAAAAGTTATATGTGAAAGATAGTGTGGAAGAAATAATAAATTTTATGATGGAGTAATTAAATGCAGAAAAGTATAAAGCATTTACATTTTATAGGTATTGGCGGTGCTGGAATGAATGGTATTGCTGAAGTTTTTTTAAATCTTGGATATAAAATAACAGGCTCTGATATAAAAGAAAGTGAGAATACAAAAAGAATAGAAAAAATCGGTGGAAAAATTTTTATAGGTCATGATGCTAAAAATATAAAGGGGGCGGATATTGTTGTCTATTCCAATGCTGTCCCAGAGACAAATCCGGAGATAATGGAGGCCAGAAGGCAGAAAATTCCAGTAGTCCCACGAGCTGTCATGCTTGATGAGATTATGAGATTGAAATACGGAATTGCAATTGCTGGTTCACATGGTAAAACAACCACAACATGGTTACTAGCTTCAATATTTGAAGAAGCAAAATTAGACCCAACATATATTGTTGGCGGTATTGTTCGTGCAAAAGGTGCACATGCAAAAGCAGGTAAAGGTAAATATGTTATTGCAGAAGCATGTGAGGCATTTGGATCATTTTTAAAGCTTAATCCGGTTGTCGTTGGAGTGACCAACATTGATAATGACCATATGGATTATTATAAAAGGATGGATGCTTTAAAAGAAGCATTTGTTCAATTTATCAATAATATACCTTTTTATGGAGTTGCTTATTTAAATGGAGATGATCCCAATATTCGTTCAATACAATCTGATATATTTGTGCGTGTTGTCTTTTATGGTTTTGATAAAACAAATGATATATATGCGGAAAATATAAAAACCACACTTCTTACACAATCCTTTGATGTGGTTTACAGAAATAAAAAATTGGGCAAATTTGTATTGGGAATACCGGGAAAACATAATGTCCATAATTCTTTAATGGCGATTGCCATTGCATATGATACTGGAATAAAATTGGGAGTCATAAAAAGAGCATTAAAAAAATTTAAGAATGTAAAAAGGCGCTTTAATATTTTCAAACAGAAAAATTACACAATAATAGATGATTATGCACATCATCCCATGGAAATAAAAAAAGTTTTAGAGACAGGAAAGGAAATAGCAAAGAATAAGATTATTGTTATTTTTCAACCACATCTTTATTCAAGGACACAGCTGTTGTATAAAGAATTTGCTGCGTCATTATCTATTGCTGATGTTGTTATTTTGGATAATATTTATCCGGCACGTGAGGCACCAATACCAGGGGTTACTTCTGCCTTGATAAAAGATTCAATGCTTGAAAATGGATTTAAAAATGTATTTTACGAAACAAATTGGGAAATGATAATAGAAAGATTAAAAAAGGTAATTGATAAAAATGATATTGTTTTTATTCTTGGTGCTGGAAATATTTATGAAATAAGAAAAGAGATTGAAAAATGTATAAAGTGAATTTCTTTAAAGAATTAAAGGATTTTAACATTCCATTTCATAAAAATTGGGATGCTGGAAAACACAGTAATTTTAAAATAGGCGGAAAAATAACCGCTTTGATTGAGATATATAAAATAAGTCAGATGATGGATGCAATTCGTATATTAAATAAATATAAGAAAAGGTATTATGTTATAGGTAATCTTACAAATGTTCTTATTCGTGATAGTTATCTGGATGTTATATTCATACGCCTAAAAGGCGATTTTGAAAAAATTCTGTGTAATAGAAAAAATTTAATTTTTGCAGGTGCTGGTGTGCCAAATGAGAAGTTACTTGAGTTTATGGTTAAAAATAACATGGGTGGATTGGAGTTTTTAGCTGGAATTCCAGGGACCATTGGTGGTGCAGTTTATATGAATGCCGGTGCCTACGGCAAATTAATAGGTGATTACATTATTGATATTTTAATACTTGATAGAAAAGGAAGATTTAAAGTGGTTCAAAATAAAAATATATTTTCTTACAGAAATAGTATTTTTCAAAAAGATAAAAGTATAATTTTAGGTGCCGAGATAAAAGTATCTCCAAAAAATAAAGAAAAGGTATTAAAAGAGATAAAAGAAATAATATCAATAAGACGAGCTAAGCATCCATGGAAAGCAGCATGTGCAGGAAGTTTTTTTAAAAATACCGACAGATTTCCTGCTGGCATGTTGATAGAAGACGCTGGACTTAAAGGTTTATCTGTTGGTGGAGCAATGGTTTCAAAGATGCATGGTAATTTTATTATTAATAAAGGGAATGCTACATTTAAAGATGTTATAAAACTTGCTAATATTATTAAAAATAAAATATATAAAAAATTCAAAATAAAATTAAAAGAAGAAGTAGTTATTATTAAATAAAGGAGTAAGTGTAATGAATTTGAAGAATATTAAAATAGGTGTGATTATGGGGGGGCTATCAAGTGAACGAGATATTTCATTAAAATCAGGCATGGCAATGTATAATGAATTAAAAAAGCACAACCACAGAGTTGTTGCAATTGATATTAAAGAGAGAAATATTAATAAAATTTTAAAAGAAAAAATTGATGTTGCACTTCTTGCTTTACATGGAACATATGGAGAAGATGGAGTTATGCAGGGAATTTTGGAATTTCATGGAATACCTTATACAGGAAGTGGGGTTTTAGGTTCTGTACTGGGAATGAATAAAATAATTGCTAAGCAATTATTTTCACATAATGGCATTCCAACGCCAAAGTGGTGTGTTATAGAAAATATAAATGAAGTTGAAAAAATAAAAATGAAATTTCCACTTGTTTTTAAACCAAACGCAGAAGGCTCAGCAATAGGCGTATCAATTGTAAATAATAAAAACGAAGCAAAAAAAGCATATAAAAAGGCTTCAAGATACGGTGATAAGGTTCTTGTTGAAAAATATATAAAAGGTATTGAAATATCAGTTCCTGTCCTTCTTAATAAAGCTTTGCCTATTATAGAAATAATTCCTAAAAAACAATTTTATGATTATACGGCAAAATATACAAAAGGTATGTCTGAACATAGGATTCCTGCTCGTATTAATGGGACTGCATATAAGAAAGCGCAATACTATGCTTTGAAAGCACATAAAGTTCTTGAATGCAGAGATTATTCAAGAATAGATATGATAGTGCGTGGAAATAATGTTTTCGTACTTGAAGTAAATACGTTGCCAGGTATGACATCGCTCAGTTTGTTTCCTGAATCAGCCAGATATTATGGAATATCATTTTATGAATTGTTATTGATTTTTATAAAATCAGCACTTAGAAGGAAAAAAAATGCAAAATTACAGATTTAATTTTGTTAAAAGACGGACATTGAAATTTGAATTTGTGCCACGTTATTCTAAATTGAATAATGTCACGGCGGCATCCAGAAATATATTTTATTTAGTCCGTAGTTTGTTTCTAAGTTTAATTGTTTTACTGATTTTTTTATTTTCTCTAAATTTGATTTTTAAATATCTGTTGAGTAATGTGAATATAAAGATAGAAAAGTTTTCATTTGAAATGCCATTTTTAAAAACTGAAAAATTTCTTATTATAAAAGATAATTTATATATTGTTTTTAATAATGGTAAGAAAGAATTGGTTGAAAATAATATTGATTCCAAAGTTTTACCGGTGTTAACTGGTATAGAATTGAATGAGCAAAGGCCCAAACATAAAAACGCGTTTTTACAGGCGTTGAGAATAAAAAACAAATATCTTTCAAAAATTTCGGAGGTGAATCTTAAAGACCCTGAAAACATAGTTTTAATAACTGTTGATGGAAAAAAGATTTATATGGGAAATACTATTACGAATGAAAAGATGAAAAATCTGTATTTTGTTTTGGATAGAATTGATAGACAATACACCTGCATGGATTTGAGATATAAAAATAGAGTAATAATAAAATGAAAGGAAGTGATCAACAATGACCCAACCTGCTTTGGAAAATATTATAGCTGCTGTTGATATAGGAACAACAAAGATCTGTACGATTATTGCCGAGGTTAAGGATAAAGAGATAAATGTTATTGGTGTTGGTTGGCAGGAAAATACCGGTGTGGTTAAGGGTGCAATAGCAAATATAAATGAAACAACCATTGCTATTAAAAAATCAATTGAAAAAGCAGAAGAAATGGCAAATGTGAAAGTTCAGTCAGTTATTGCTTCTATTTCTGGTAAACACATTTCAGGAATAAAGGGGCATGGCGAGACTACCCTTTCTCATACCAAATTAAAAGAGATCACAGAGGATGATAAAAATAATTCAATCAGAGCAGCAACAAGTTTTTTTAGACCAGCAGATAAAGAAATTTTACATATCATTCCTATGCAATACATTGTTGATTCTCAGGACGAGATTGAGGATCCGATTGGAATGACAGGTATGAAATTAGAAGTTGATACTTATATAATAACCGGCTCAATCACGTCAATTGATAACGTGAGAAAAGTAATAGAACATGCTGGTTATAATGTTGTTGATATAATTGTGCAAGGAGTTGCCTCTGCAAGTGCAGTTCTTTTCAATGATGAAAAGGACATAGGTGTTTTAGTTCTTGATATTGGTGGTGGAACAACTGATATGATTGTATATTATAAAAATGCCATTCGTTTTGCAAAAGTTATACCGGTAGGTGGGCAGTTAATCACAAATGATTTAGTCAGTGCTTTGCAAACGCCTAAAAATGTAGCTGAAGATTTAAAAAGAAAATACGGTATATTCACAGGCGAAGCTGATGAAAAGGATGAAACAATAACAATTCCTGATATGGGGTCGTCAAAAACCATGGAAATACAACTCTCAAAAATAGCTCCTTATATTAAATTAAGAGTTCAGGAATTGATAAAGTTTGTCAAAACCGAACTTGAAAAGGATGGCATTGATAGAAGTTTATATAGCGGTGGTGTTATTTTAACAGGCGGCTCCGCTTTATTAAAAGGTATTGATAAAATAATTAAAGAAGAGATGGATTTGCGTGTCAGAATTGGGGTGCCTTTAAAAGAAAAGGTGGTGGGGCTTTATGATATTGTAGCTTCGCCAGAATATGCTACAGCCATAGGGCTAATTGATTATTATGTAAATTTTCAAATTAAATCACAGAAAACAAAAATTTACCAAGGAATATTTGAAGAAATATGGAATTCTATAAAGAAATTTTTTATAGATAATCTATAGGAGGTGTAAGATGAAAGAAGAAATTTTGAAGTTTGATCTGGTAGAAAAAGAAGAAGAAACTTACGGACCGGTTATAAAGGTGATGGGCATTGGCGGATGCGGCTGCAACATAATTCATGATATGGTTGAAAGTGGTGTTTTAGGTGCAGAATTGATAGCGGTGAATACAGATTTGAAAGCATTGAACAGCAGAATGGCTCATGAGAAGATACAGATTGGAAAAAAATTGACCAAAGGTTTAGGTTCTGGCTCAAAACCTGAGGTAGGAGAAAAAGCTGCAGAAGAAGATAGAGAAGTCCTAGAAAAGGAACTAGAAGGAACTGATTTACTCTTCATTGCTGCGGGTTTAGGTGGCGGCACAGGTTCTGGAGCCGGTCCTGTAATAGCTGACATAGCTCGCTCAATGAATATTTTAACTGTTGCCGTTGTAATCACACCATTTAAAAGAGAAATGGAACAGAGTCAGAAAAAAATCATTGTTGATGAATCATTGAAAAAATTAACAGAAAAAGTAAATAATGTAATCGTGATATCAAATGACAAAGTAATAGAGAATTGTGAAAATTTACGTTGCTCAGAAGCATATAAAGAAGCAAATAAAGTTTTGATAAGTTTTGTAAATGGTTTAATTGGAATGGTTGCCAGAATAGGTATACAGAATATAGATTTTGCAGATATCAAAACAACATTAAGAGAAAAAGGTAAAACATTTATAGGAATTGGTAGAGCCTCAGGAACAGATAGAGCGCAGAAAGCATTGAATAATGCTCTTAACAATCCCTTTATTGGAGAGGTTAAGCTATCAGGTGCAAAACATGTTTTAGTAAATTTTATCGGTGATATAATAACAAAAGAACTTTCGGTGGTTGATGAACTTAGGAAGTTAACAGGAGATAAAGCATCTATCAAATATGGAGTTGTAGAAGATCTTTCATTAGGCGATGAGATTGAAATAGTAATTTTAGTATCTGGTATAAATGAAACCATGGAAATGGAAATAGTAAAGAGTGCAACGGATAAATTTCATAAAATGGAACTTCTAGCAAGACAGCTAGTTGAAAGTGGTTATGAAAACGTTGATACTCCATCTTTTGAAAGGTATCCTAATTAATTTATAAAATTTTAGAATTATGAAATGATAGTTAAAATAATCAGACGGGATTATTATGCGCTTGCTAAAAAATAATTTAAAAAATTTTTTCTTCATATATTTTTCTATTTTTTTTAGTGCGTATATTTTTGCTCTGAATACTGATTCTTTTGTTAACCTGCGGTATCTTGAAAAAGAAGCAAAGGTCAAACTTGATTATAACTGGGCGGAAGACCAAATAGTAATAGTTAAAAATGGTAGGATAATTAAAATTTTTCTTAATGTGCCGTATATAATTTCAGATAATTATCAAAAGAAAATAGATATTCCACCTTTTTCAGAAGACGGAATTGTATATATAAGTCAGTACACATTTGATGAAATAGTAAAAATTTTTGATATGGAAAAACAGAGTGAGATAAAAGCCCAGGAAACAGTAAAGCAACAGCCGGAAAAAATAGCAAAACAAGAAATAAAGGAAAATAGAATTAAAGAAACAGAAAAGATAGAGCAGGTTGTTAAGGAAACGCCCGCTTTAAAAAAAGAGATAACTCCGACTGTGATACCGGTAAATATTGTTTCAAATAAAAAACAGACAAGAATTTTAGTTTTTGATCCAGGGCATGGCGGAACAGATCCCGGTGCAATAGGGGTAAATGGAGTTCGCGAAAAAGATATAGTACTTGATATTACTTTGCGAATTATAAGGTATTTAAAAAATGAAAATTTTAAGATATATCTAACAAGAGATGATGATACATTTATTTCATTAAAAAGCAGAGCTTTGTTTGCCAATGAAAAAGAAGCGGATTTATTTATTTCAATCCACTGTAATGCATCAAAAGATAGAGGCGCACAAGGTGTAAGAACCTATATATATAACAGAGTGGCGTCATCACGTGAAGCTGCAGAAGCAGCAAAATTGGAAAATAAAGATGTGGGGGTATTTGAAATGTTGCTTAATGATTTGAGAAAAAGTGCCTTTGAATATTTAAGCATAGAAGCAGCAGGCAACATACAGCACTGTCTTGTAAAAAATTTGAGATTAAAATGGGCGCCAACGGAACGTGCGCCTTTTTATGTGCTAGCCAATACAAATATGCCTTCTGTTTTAGTAGAAGCAGCTTTTATATCAAATCCTCAGGAAGAAAAGAAATTAGATGATAATGATTTCAGAGAAAAAGTAGCAAAAGGCATTGCTGAGGGGATACAGGAATATTTTTCAAAGTTAAAATGAATAAATATATAATAAATTTAACCCCAACATTTTTTAAAAAAAAATTAGATTCATCCATTTCATTAAATGATTTTATTATTGCAATTACAACAAGAAAGGTTAAAAATAAAAAACAAGCAGAGAGAATCTTGAAATTTAAAAGAATAAATATTTTAAAACAGATTCATTCTGATAAAATAATTATAGTAAAAAAAAGAAAATCCCTGCATAATATAAAGGCAGATGGTATTATAACAAATTTAAAAAATTTTCCAGTGGCTGTTAAGGTTGCAGATTGTATCGGTTCTGTAATAATAGAACCAGATAAAAAAGTTCTTGCTGTTGTGCATTCTGGCTGGCGTGGAGTGGTAAAAAAGATAATTTTAAAAGCAATAAAGATAATGAAAAAGAAATTTAGCTGTGATACAAATAAAATGGTTATTGTGACATCGCCATCTATTGGACCGTGCTGTTATGAAATAGGAAGAGACCTTTATAATAAATTGAGCAAACAAAAGTTATTTAGTAATATATTCAGTAAAAGAAACGGTAAGATTTATATGGATCTTCAAAAGACAAATAAAAATCTTTTAATTGCGGCTGGTATCAAGCGTAAAAATATTTATATAAATGAATTATGCACAAAATGCAATAATGATTTATTTTTTTCATACAGAGCAGAAGGTAAAAAAACAGGTAGAATGTATGTGGTGGGATGTATTAAATAAAACAGTGGTAGACCAAATGTTGGATGAAAAAATAAATTATTATTCGGTTAAAGTGTGTGCTGTTTATTAATTTTAAAATAGTTCTGTAATAGTTTAAAAGTAATACAAAAACAGTATTTTAAAAAATGGATAAAATCTAAAATTATATAATATGTGAGGCAAATAATGGAACAGGATGAGCAAAAAAAAGATAGAATTTTAGGAGATGAATGGCAAGGGTGGAGTGGTGATTTGCTTTCTTATGAAAAAGAAATAAACGAAGGAAAAAGATTATTTCTTTTATTTTATCTTATAGCAATTATTATTTTTTCTTCTGGGCTTTTTTTTATATATTATTTAATATCCCCGCGTTTATATGAGATAAATAGATATGTTAATTATGGAGTGCTTTTATTCATTCTTGTTTTTATTATAGGTATTAGTTTATTCTCATTGCTTCTTATATTAACTGTGATAACAAATAGAAATTTTATTTTTTTTAGAAAAAAAGTAGGACTACACCTTGAATGGATTTATCCTGCGATCTATAAAATAGCATCTTTTTTTAAAATTTCTAAAGACAGGGTGAGTAATTCAATAATAAAGGTGAATAATGCGTTGATATATATAACAAAAGAAAAATTCAAGGCTAATAATTTACTGATATTACTTCCAAGATGTTTTGAAAAGTCCATTAGAGAAAAAGTGCTTGAGATGACTCGTAAGTATAATTGCCAGATTTTTATAGCAACAGGTGGCTCATCAGCAAGACAGATTGTAAAGAAAGTAAATCCAGATGCTATCATAGGTGTTGCATGTGAACGGGATCTTATATCTGGTATGGCTGATTCAGTAAAGTCAATACCAATTATTGCAATACCAAATCGCAGACCATATGGGCCCTGCAAAGATACCAATATTGATATAGATGAACTTGAAAGGGCAATAAAGTTTTTATTAAAAAGTTAATTTATAAATACATTATTTTTTTACTTATGGTAAGAATTTTTTCTATGAATTTTATTCAAATTAAATAAATCTATTTTAATTTTTAAAATTATCAATGTTTTCAATAAGAAATTGCATATTTTTTACCGAAACTTTTTTTGTTTTTTTTTGTCTAATTTTTTTAAGACGGCAAGAGTTGAATTATTAAAAAGCTCCCTCACCTTTGAAATAATAAACTCTGCCGTCTTATCTTTTTTTAAATATGTTTAATACTAATGTTTGATAAGGATGTTTTGTATAGATGTTTAAAAAACATTTTTTTAAACGCCTTTTTATACATATTCCCAAAATATTTTTATCAAAAGTAAATGCCAAACATTACTATTAAATATTCAAATCCCAAAACGCTTTAGAAATATAATGAGATATTTTATTTTTTTGCAATAAACTGGTTGTTTCCCTCCTTATGGCTCTTACTTACCAACTTTATGTGGCTTACGCAAATGCCGTTTATTTTCTATCATTTACGTGTATACATCGTATGGTTATCCTTATTTTCTACTATATCCTTAATATCTATAAATTTCTTAAAAAATATAACACACCATTATATACTAAAAATTTTTTTATTGTGTTTATAGGGTGTTTTGTCTTTGTTGAAAAAAATAAAATATGTGGTAAAATATAACAAAAAGAAACAGTGAGGAGATATGAATAAAAAAGCAATAACAATAACAGCAACTATAATATTTTTATTTCTAGTACTTAATCTTTATGCATTGAATAAGATTCGCTTCAAACAGATGGACTGGCGTATATATGAAACAGAACATTTTTTTATTTATTATTATGAAGGTGAGGAATTACTTGCAAAACTGGCTGCTATTTTTGCAGAAAGCGCATTTTTAAATAATTCCAAAATAATGAATTATAATTCAAAGACAAAAATTCCACTTTTTGTATATGAAAATTCACTAGTTTTTTCATCAACCAACATAACGCTTTCTTATCTTGGTGAAGGAGTTGGTGGATTTACAGAAGCTTATAAAAACAGGATTGCTTTACCTTCTAGTGGTTCAATAAAGGACTTTAAAACAACCATTTATCATGAAGTGGCTCATGCAATTCAATATAATATAATTTTTGGCGAAGGATTCCGCTCCTATAATGTTTTTTATAGGGATATTTTTATACCAACTTGGGTAATGGAAGGACTTTCTGAATACTGTTCAAATGATATGGATTCAATTGGTGAGATGGTTTTAAGAGATGCTGTTATAAATGAAAGAATTATAAAATTAGAAGATATGGATGGGTTTGCGCATCTGGAAGAACCATACCTTGCATATAAACAGGCAAAATCAATATTTGATTTCATAGAAAAAAAATATGGTAAGGAAAAAATAGCAAAATTTTTTCAAGGACTTGCAGGTGAAATTGGTGAATTGAACGTTTATAAAAAGTTATTTATGAAAACAAAAGAAGATTTTGAAAAAGAATATATACTTTATTTAAAGAAAAAATACTGGGCACAAATATTAGGCAGGGATACCCCTGATAAATATGGCCCCAGGTTAACCAATGCCAGAAGAGAAAAGATTATATATAATCAGGCGCCTGTTTTTTCTCCAGATGAGACAAAAATTGCTTTTATTTCAAATGAAGATGGTCGGCGAGTTATTTATCTTGCAAATGTTGATGGTACAGATAGAAATAAATTGGCATGTAATTATTATGACGGATTATCAATAGATGGATATCCCTTGTCCTGGTCTAAAGATGGTTTTATCTATTATTCTGTAATTGAAAAAGGTAGACGTATAATAATGAGATATAATCTGCAGAATGGACAGAGTGAAAAAGTGAATATTCCAGAAATTATTAATGCTTATTCACCTGCAATTTCTCCAGATGGTAAATATCTTGCTTTTATTGGTGGAAATAGTGGATTCACAGATGTTTATATATATGATTTCAGGAATAATAAGATTGATAATATAACACAGAATATATTTGAAAATAATTTTATTTCTTGGGCCCCTGATGGTAAAGAAATTATTTTTACAGAGGAAAGGGATGAAATAAAAAAGATAATTATTTATGATCTGGAAAAAGGTAAGAAAATATTTATGACACAGAATAATGACTGTAATTATATTTTCCCTAGGTTTTTGACAGAAAATGAAATAATATTTGTATCTGATAAAAATGGCATATATAATCTTTATAAAATGAATTTGCAAGAAAAAAAAGAATTTCCGTTAACTAATATTATAAATGGTATTTTTTATCCAAGCGTTTCTGGGGAGAGTGTTCTTTATTCATATTATGAGGATGGGTGCTATAATATTTATAAATATATATTGAATAAAAGGCATGATATAAAAGAAATTCCACTTGTTTATATTCCAGAATATATAAATAAAAATAAGAAAGATAAAAAGTCAACTAAAATAACAGAAGGAGTGGATGAAATAAGCACTTTAATGAAAATAGGAGAAGATGATGATTTTAAGAAAAAGATAGAAGAAATGGCAAATAAAATAATAAAAAGTGATGAAAAATACACTACAACATTTACACCTGATATGCTTCTTGGAATTTTTGGTTTTTCAACAGAAACTGGATTATTGGGCGGTGGATATATAACTTTGTCTGATATGCTTGGAAACAATAATATTTCTTTGCTTGCCAATTTTATACCGAATTATTATTCTCAATTTCAATTTGAATATCTTTATATGAGTTTACCTTTTGATATAGGATTTAAAATGTTTTATTATAAAAATATTTATCAGATATTTGATGTGAAAACAGGTGTTATTTTTTCTCAACTTGATTCACAGGAATTGGGCGGAGCAATATATATAAAATATCCTTTTAATCTTTATACGAGTTTGACGATGCAAATGTCTACCAATCATATAACCGATAAATATACAAATTTTGAAACATCAAGCACATATTTATTTAGAGAAAACCAGGATAATATTATCAATTCAATTGATTTATATTTTTTAATAGATAATACTTTATGGCGGGATCTATGGCCTTTTAATGGAGATTTCTTTATTGTTTATGCATCTTTTACTGATAAAATTTTTAATGGAACAAAAGCATATAATTTATATGAAGTTGATTACGGAAGATATTTTGATCTCACACCTATTTCTTTAAAAAATATGATTTATTCAATACAGATGATGTTTGCATTAAGCGATGGCGAAAATAAACCATATTATATACTCGGTGGAACTGGCAACGTGCGTGGAATTGATTACGGTGAATATATAAGTGATAAAGTATTATTGTTTAAAAATGAGATAAGATATTTGCTGGCTAAAAATATAAATTTTAATTTTTGGCCATTAAATTTTTTATTGATAAAAAATATCAAAGGAACAATTTATAATGATTCATGTTTGATTGATTCAATTAATTTTAATAATATAATAAATGGGAATATGAAAAGCAGCTTTGGTTTTGGAATTATTTTTGATACTTTCTTTTTCCAGCGTCAGTTTGTTCCTTTGAAATTTGAAATTGCAAAACGCATAGATAAAGAAGATAATGAATGGAAATTTTATTTCAATATGAATACTGCATACTAAATTTGAGTAGATAATTGTTCCTGGTTATAAAAAAATTTAAATAGAAGTTCTTTAAATGTGGAATTTTTATTTTATGAAATTTTTTTTATAAAAGGGGAATAAAGAGAGATTTTTTTCAATTTCTGATCTCAATCTCTCCTAATCCCTTTTTTAATATCGGAATTTTTAATAAATTATATTAAAAGGAGAAATTTTGGATATAATACATTCTTTTTTACTTGGGATTGTGCAAGGACTTACTGAGTTTTTACCTATAAGTTCTTCTGCTCATCTTGTCCTGGTTCCTAAGATTTTGAAGACTAAATCAGAACTTTTGAATTCTCTGACTTTTGATGTTGTTTTGCACGCTGGAACTTTGATGGCAGTGTTAATATATTACTTAAAAAAAATAAAAAATCTTACAATTGCATTTTTTAATGGTATTTTTGATGTGGAAAAGAGAAAAATTTTAGATTTTAAATTGTCTTTTTTCTTACTTGTCGCTACTATACCTGCTTTTTTGGCAGGGTATTTTTTTAATGAGTATGCGGAAAATACATTTAGGTCACCTTTATTAATTGCAATTATTTTTATCTTGTTTGCTTTATTTTTGCTTTTTGCAGATAAGAAAAAAGGGCTTTTTAAAGATATAGAACATATTACATTAAAAGAAGCAATAATAATTGGGTGTTTTCAGGCGCTAGCTATAATACCAGGTGTCTCTAGGTCGGGTATTACAATAACAGCTGCGTTATTACTTGGTTTTAAAAGAGATAGCTCTGCGGAATTTTCTTTTTTACTTTCTGTCCCTGTTATTTTTGGTGCCTTTATTTTCAAAATTAAAGATGCATTTAAACTGGTCACAAATGATAATTTTTTAATTTTTTTAGTTGGTTTTGTTTCTTCATTTATTGCTGGATTTATTGCCATATTTTTCCTTATTAATTTTGTTAAAAAGAATTCTTATTTGCCTTTTGTGGTTTACAGGATATTGCTTGGGGGTGTAATTATTTTTTTATTTTTTAAGGGTATAATATAATGAAAATAATTTTTTTGGGAACAGGGACATCTCATGGCGTCCCTGTTATTGGATGTAGATGCAGGGTTTGTAATTCAAAAGATCAAAGAAATATAAGAAACAGGTCTTCAATTTATATAGAAAAATCTGGGATTTCTATAGTAATAGATACTCCTGCTGAATTTCGTCTTACCACACTGAAATATAAAATAAAAAAAATAGATGCAGTTTTATTAACTCACTGTCATTCAGACCATATTGCTGGTCTTGATGATTTAAGGAGATATAATGAGTTGCAGGGGAAAAAAATTCCTGTGTTTGGTAATAAAGAAACAATTAAAGAAATAAAAGAAAGATTTTCATATATTTTTAAAAAAACACAGGAAGGTGGAGGAAAACCTAAATTAGTATTAAAAGAAATAAAACCATACAAAGAATTTTATATAGGAAAAATAAAAATTTTGCCTATTCTTGTAAAGCATGGATGTATAGATGTTATTTCATATAGGATTAATGATTTTGTTTATATGACTGATGTATCATATATTCCGGAAAAATCTTTTAAATTTTTGAAGAATATAAAGATTCTTGTCTTGGATGCATTGAGAAAAGAAAAACATCCTACTCATTTTAATTTATCTGAAGCTGTAGGTATTGCAAAAAAGTTAAAAGTAAAAAAAGTATATTTTACTCATATTTCGCATAGATTAGACCATGATTTAATACAAAAAAAGTTAACCAAGAATATGGAATTAGCGTATGATGGGCTAATAGAAACAATTTAAAATTTATAAAATATAATTTAGTATGATAAATAATAATAAAATGAAAAAAAATATATTTATTTTTTTTATACTTTTTATGTTAGCCAAAATTTCTGCCTGGGAATTTGTGAATCTGCCGCAGGAGTACTCCAGATATTATGATGACTTTGCAAACAAAAATATTCTGCCGCATAATGCGGATATTTTGGAGAAAAAGCATAATATAAATATCTGTATTTTTAAATATCGTGGAAAAGTTGAAAAGGATATAATAAAAAAAGCGGAAATATATTTTGCTAAATTCAAAGAAAAATATAAAAATAGATGTTTATTTATTTTTATAACTGATAAAAGGGATAAAAGTTTTATTTTAATAACTGATGATTTGAAAAATGAAATAAATGAAAAATATCTTAAAATACTGCAGGATGATGTCTTGCATTCTCTTCTTGGTAGGTGGTACATAAGTGAAGCTCGCGTCCTGGGTAAATTGCTTGGTGGTATAATATATCTTCTTGAAAAAACCAATTTAAATAAAGAGCAAATTGATAATTTAAAATCAGATATGATAATAGTTGATGATTTTTTTTATCTATTATCCAGAAAACCATTTTTTTCTGATTTAATAGATCTATTTGAGTTTGAACCTATCTCTTTTTTCTTTTATTTTCCTTTTGTTTTATATTTTATTTTTGTAAGAATTATCGGTATAAAATTTCAAAAAATCGGATTTATAATTTCAAATATTATATGGTTATCTTTTGTCTTATTTGTCTTTTATTTAATTTTGCATAGAATTGATATCTTTTTTCATGAATATATGCAAATTTTTTATTTATTTATTGGTATGAATGTTCCACTTTATTTGTATCTTACAAATTTATATGGAAATGAAATAGAAACAGCGGCATATAATTATATTAGTAATATTACTGGTGGTTTTGATACAAAAAATGTTTTTCAGGACAAGGGATGGGAAAAATAAAATGAAAAAGATTTTATATTTAATTTTAATTATTATTTTTTTATTTTCTTGTAGGGAAACAAAACCTGTTTATAAATATTTAGATGATAACAAATCATTCTGTAATAAAGCCAGTTGGGATGCAATAACCTATTTTATTGATGAAAATAAAAATGTAGAAAAAACAATTTCAAAAATATGGTATAAAAACAATGATTATCGTATTGAGATATTTAATTCTGATATGTCTGATAAACAGATAATAATAATAAAAGATGGGAAATTTTACTTACCCACAAAAGATAAAAAAGTTTACAGTTATAATGTAAATGATGAAAATGTTGAAATATTTTTAAGAAAAATTTATGTAAATATAGGATTTGGAAAGAAGAAAAAAATATTAAAACAAAAAAATGTAATATATGATTATAAAAAATGCGATATTTATGAATACAGGATGTATAGAAATATAAACGGACTTCTGTGCGAAGCAAATGTGAAGGAATGGATAAATAAAAAAAATATGATAATCCGCGTTGAGGTTGATGTTTTCAAGACAGAGTTTGAGTTTGGTAAACAGAAGAAGACAGTTGGACCTTTTAAAGAAATATATGAAGTAAAAAATCATAGATGTTATTTTATTTTGTCTTCAAAATTATTTGAATTGCCTGATGACTATGAGATAATTGATTTTAAAAGTTATTATAAAAGTCAGTTGATAAAAGCAGGAAAAACTCCAGAAGCCATAGATGCAGGTGTTGTTACTTTTAATGTGAAAAAAAAGTAATACTATATTATAAAGAAAAATATTTTTACACGCGAAAATATAAAAATAATTTAGATGTCTGTTTTTATATAAGCGATATATAATTGGATTAGAATTAATATATATTTGTCATTTTCGTAAAAGTAAAAAAGGTGGAATATTTATGAAATATGTAAATATTGCAGTATTCACAAATATTGATAATTTGTTAACTTATAAAATTGAATCACAGGAAAATTTAGTTGGCAGAAGGGTAATTGTGCCGCTTGCGAGCAAATATATAACAGGAATAATTGTAGAAGAGATAAATCAAAATAAAATAAAAATAGAAGAATCAAAGATAAAGGAAATAAAAGAAATAATTGATGATGAAAGAATATTAAATGATGAAATGATACGTTTGGGTTTGTGGATTTCAGACTATTATTTATCTTCTCCAGGGGTGGTTTTTTCCACCATGCTTTCAGCCCTTGCAAAATCAAAATCAAAAACAAAGATAATCTTAAATGATATTGAGATTGATTACAAACAATTAAATAAAAACGAGTTAAAGATAATAGATTTTTTAAAGACCTGTAGAAAAAAAATGGCTGATCTAAAAAATATTGAGAAAAAGATAGGTATAAAAAATATTTCAAAAATTATCAAAAGTTTGAAAGACAAAAATATTATAAATGTTGAAACAATAATAAAGGTTAAGGATGTAGAAACAGAGATTGAGGATATATATATTGGTTCTGGAGTTACAAAAGATATTGAATTAAATGAAGAACAAAAGCTGGCATATAATTCTATAAAAATGGCAATTGATTCTGGTGAATATAGGGGATTTTTGTTGATGGGAATCACAGGGTCTGGTAAAACAGAGATTTATATAAAAGCATCCGAATATGCTGTTTCTAAGGGGAAAAAAGTCATAGTGCTTGTTCCAGAGATATTTTTAACTCCGCAGATAATGGAAAGATTTAAAGGTGTATTTAAAGAAAGAATAGCCATATATCACAGCGGATTATCTGATAAACAACGACTTTCAGAGTGGAACAGG
>JAOAIN010000151.1 GCA_026414685.1 Candidatus Goldiibacteriota bacterium | reverse complement strand
TAATAGGAAATTTAGTGTTTATCCAATCTTCTAATAATCTAATACATTCAAAATCAATAGTATTATTAGGCAAATTAATAATAATACTAATAAAAGAATCCCAAATTCTTGAATTATCAATATTTTTATCCTTCAATATTTTTGTAACATTTTTAATTATTTCTATTAATTTTTTTGTATTTTCATCCTTTGAAATAAATTCTTCATTTTTTGATAATTTTTCAAGATATGGCAAAACATCCCAATAAGGTAATGAAAAAAATCCGTTTCCTTTATCAATTGGTTTTAATTTTTTAACATCAGGAACAAAAAAATCATTAACTTTTAAAATTTCAAACCATTCTTCGCTATCAACATGATCAAAAAAGTATCTTTCGTAAGTTTCGTTTTTTATTTTATTTAAAATAATTTCTACTTCTGTTCTGTTCACATTTTTTGATTTTTTTATAATATTATCAATATATTCCAAATCACTAAAAAATGATTCCTGAAATTTATTTAATGCTTTGGCTCTTTCACTGTCCCGAATTTGCTCTATTATTTTTAAATATTCATCATCTTTAATTTCATTATGATAAAAAATTGCGGCTCTTATTGCTCTAAATCTTTCCGGTATTTCATTTATTTCCAAATCAAGTATAACAGGAAGAATTTTAATATTTTTTCCAGATAACATTTTTAATGTTGCTATGTCTATCTCTTCCTCAACCCATTTACTCTGGAGAGAATTTTTTGATAATATAAACATAAAAAAATCACATTCTTCCAACCCTTTTTCTATCTTTTCTTTTATGTAATCCCCAACTTTTATATCCCAATCATCTACAAATAAATCAATATCATCTTTTCCTAATCTTTCTACTAACTTATTAACAAACTCATGGTCTTTTGAAGAATGTGAAATAAACACTTTACTTTGCATTTTCTGGTTCCTCCATAGTATTCTGTGATTTTTGTTTTTTATATAGTGCATCGTCTAATTCTTTTAAATAATCAATTAATGCATTGTAGCCATTTTTATCTATATTATATTTTAATAATGTTAAATTAAAATTATCTTCATAAATTTTTTTTAAAATAGATATATAACTTTCATTATTCTTGTATTCTGGTAATAAAATATAACGATTAATCCCATTTTGTTTTGTTTTATTTAAAATTTGAAGTATTTCATAATCAGACAAACTATATCCAATAAAAAAAATAACGTGTTTTTGAAAAACATCATGTAAAAATTTAATTAACTCACTATCTTTTTTTAAATAATTTTCAAAATATTTTTTTTGTGTCAATATCAAACTATCTTTTTCGTCTATTCTCCCATGAATATAATTTATTTTATTATTTATATCAAAATTCGGATTTATACCTACTTTTTCAATGCTCAATTGTTTTTCTAATACATTATCAAAATTGGTTGTAATAATTTTAAATTTTTCATTTGTTAATATATAAAGCATTGAATTTATAATAGCAGTATTTTTATTCTTTTCTTTTTCCTTGTAAATTCTATCTAATAATTCATAAAAATAATTTTTGTTTAAACTTTCCAAATAATCTAAAGCATACTTTTTATCAATTCTTATTAAATGTTCCTTATCACTAAAAGTTAATTTTTCTTCTTCAAATTTTTCAATTATTTCTGTTACAAGTTCATCCCAGAGCCAAAATCCCAATTGTTTTGAAAATCCAGCTCCTAAAAATAAACAAAATTTTTCTGCTTCTAATAAATCATTTATAAGGGCATTGTATTGTTCATTTTGCATCATTATGATTTATATCCCCCTCTATTATCTTCCTCTCCTCTTCCGTTATCCCGTAAAGGTCGCAGACAAAGTCGTCGATTTCTTTTAGCGTCTTATTTATTTGTTTCTGAATCAATCTTTGTTTTTCACCTTTTGTGTTCTTTTTTTCAGTTATAAAAGTATAAAGTGAATCTACAAGTTTAATAATATCATTATATTTTTTATTTCTCTTATCTATATTTGGAATTGGTATTCTTTCTGTAACAAAATTATCAAAATGCATAGTTCTTATTGCTTTTCCACAAATAAATCTATAAACATACCATGATATTAATTTTGAATTCAAAATTGCACATATAAAATCCGCGTCAATATTTTCTTTACATTGAAGTTGATTAACCGTATCAAGTATAATAAAACTTTTAATATTTATTCTTTTTGTAGAAGCACATATAATTTTTATATGCGGATATGGATTTTCAATATGCGCAATAATATTCTGGACTAATATTGAATTTGGATGAATAAAACAATTACTATTAATAATATATTTTTTATTTATATATCCTTTAATAGTATCATTTAAAAAAAATCGCTCAATTTGTTTGCCACCTAAAACCTTGTAATTATCTCTATTTTTAGTTAAATACTTTTGTAATTCACCGCCTCTTTTGTTTATTACATAATCATTAAGATAAAAATTACAACTTTTTATCTTATAACCTAAATCTAATTCTTGCTGCGAAATACAATTAAGTATAAATCCGAAATCATAAAAGGTATTTTTTTGAATTGAATTAACTTTTAAAAATTTATTATTTGTTCTTAAATAGTTGTCATAATAATTTATGTTTAAATTTTTTTGTAATATGTAAATTATTTGTTCTAATTTAACTTCTTCCCATACCTTTTTACAATCAACTATTATTATTAAATCATTTATTATTTTTTCTCTTATTTTATACCAATTAGACGCATAAAGAAAAGGTTTAGGAATAATAAAACCATTAATACCTGTTTTTTTTAATAAATTGTATGCTAACGCCATAAAAACACAAGCAGAATCCGTACTATTCAAATTATATTTATTGATTAAATATTTTTTTTCCTTGTTATCAAATTCAGCTCCATATGGTGGGTTTCCTATTATTATATCAAATCCACCTTCATCAATTATTATTTCTTTAAAATCCTCTTGCCAATTTATTGGAAATATTTTGCTAGAATCATCGTTAAAAAATTCTTTTATCTCAATTTGATTACCTGATATTAACGAATTTCCACATTTGATATTTTTATCAAGCATTGGTAAAACTGCGGTGCCTTTTACAAAACCCAACTCACCTTCCAACATTTTAAGCATGAGAGAAAGTTGGGTAACTTCCACTGCCTGCTCATCAATATCAACTCCAAAAATATGATTTTTAAGTATCTCTGCTTTTTCCTGTATTGTGAGTTTTGCACCTGACTCAGGTGTCTCAATTTCTGTCTGACCTTCTACAACTGATTTTTTTGATTTACTCTTTAATTCAGTATAATATTTTATCATCTCTTCATACGCGCGTATTAAAAAACTACCTGAACCACAGGCAGGGTCTAAAATCCTTAATTTTTTTGCTTTTGCCTCTGGCAACTCCTGTAATAATTTACCAACTGTATTTTTCACAATATAATCCACAATATACTCAGGTGTATAATAAACACCACCTGCTTTTCTGACCTCTGGTTTTAACTCGTATTTTAAATAATCGCCACTGAGTTTTATTGTATAACCGAGATACTGCTCATAGATATTTCCGAGAACTTCTATAGGGATTGCATCAAACATATAAGGGTCGTATGTCTGCTGGATTATTTCATTTGTATCTTTAAAATCCAGCAACAGGTCACGCTCCCAGTCCTGCGTCTTAAACAAATCGCTGTTGAAAATATTTTCATATTCTCTGAATAATCCAGAAAGTATATAAGTATAAGTATTTATTCCTACACTTTCTCCACGTTCGTCAAATCTTGGTTTAATTTGTCTCACTTGTGTGAGTTGCCTGTCTTCACAGAATCTTATAAAAATAATTCTATCCAGTATTTTCTGAGTTACTTCTTTTAGAAATTGGGCATCCCTTTCCCTGTCATCAGAATGGAATAAATTTTTATTATTCTTATATAAATTTTTTGCAAGGGATTCACGCCAGTTTTCAAGGTCATATAATATTGATTTATCTACTGATATTCTGTCTTTTGGCTTTAATGTGAATAATTTTTCAAGTGAGCCAGAACTGACTTCTGCTTTTGATAACTGCCATATTTCATCAAATTTCTCAAGATACTCAGTCCATTTAAGGTTTATCTTAAGTCCCTTTTTAATATTCCTTAAATTCGGCTTTAAAGTCGCATCAAAAAACATCAAGCCCTCAAAATCAGTAAGTAAAACAAAAGGAACATCTTTTCTGTTAAAACAGTATTTAACTGCCTGCGGAATTGCTTTTTCCAATTCATACTTAACCGGTTTTGCCTCAACAAAAAATACTACTTTGTTATTTAGTTTAATACCATAATCAACCTTGCCCCTGGAAACCTTTTCCTCCAAAGTGACCTCATCATGATTTGAAACATCCCAACCGAGCACGTCTTCTAAGAATGGCTCAATAAAGGATTTTTTTGTGGATTCTTCGTTGTATGCGTCGGTCTTACCTGCTTCAAATTCTGATTTGAATTTTAAAATAAGTTTTTCCAGATTCTGCCTTGCTGTTTGTTTGTCCATATAACCCCCTACAGTTTTAAATATTTTGCATCTTCAAAAGAAATATACTGGCCTATTATTTTTTCATTCCAATCAGGAAATTCTTTATGTGTTTTATTAGAAAGTTCTCCAGGAGTCAAATTTCCGAGTTTTTCAGTAACTTCTCTGATGAGTTTCATATCCTTTTCTGAAAAAAGTGAAATATCTGGTTCTTCTGTAAAATTAAAATACTCCGCATTATTTTTAAAATCTATTACTGTTTCAACTGCATTTCTATCTTTAAGATAACAAAATAATTTATCATACTGGTCAAGAAAAGGTCCATAAGGTCCAACAACATAACGGCATCCTGTAAAAGAACAGCCATCATTTTTAAATTTTAAAAAATCAAGATAACAACAAATCTTTACAAGATGTGTCTTATAAAGCGGACTTTTAAATTTAAGAAGTAATTTAATAAAATTTGTAAAATAATCAAGGTTAAATTTTTTATATCCACTATAAATATCTGGCTCATAATCAAAAAGTGCAATTATTATTTCCCTTAATTTATTTTTCTTTTTTTCATCAAGTAATTTTTGTAAATTATTTTCAAAAATTTGCCTATCAGAATCTGATATTGCTTCTTTATTATCTTCATAAATTTTTTTAATATTTTCTGGATTTTCAGCAAGTTTTAGCATTTCCATGTGTGTTTCATCAGGTAATGCACCTTTTTCATAAAGATGTATGGTTATTTCACCAAACCCTAAAAGACGTGAAAAAGGTTTTTGTCTTAGTCCGTATTTTTCACGTATTCTTTTTATATCATCTGGAAAAAGATAATTATGTTTTTTCCGATACAAATCATAGGCGATTTGCTTTTCATCAAATCCGTATTCTGATAAACCAAATTCTGCATGACAATTTGTGCAGATTGCCCTTTTCACTTTTACTTTGAATTCTTCTTTTCTTATTATTACTTTTTCCTCTTTTTCTATAATTTCTGGTATCGTAAATTCATCACACTCAGGGCACAATGCTTTTTTATTTTCTTTCATTCATATCCTCCATTGTCATACAAAAAATCTCATCTTTTTATCTTTTTTACTATTATCATTTAAACAAATATTTCAACTTGTAATTAGGATAATGAAACGAAATACAACTGATATAGCAAACATCATTTTCAAATAGCACCCTGAATTTTATATATATCTCCTGTGCTTTTATTACTTTACCAAATTCAAAAACATATCCAGAAAAATCTGATTTGTCCATTTCAAAAGAACTTATACAGTCAGTTGCATCTAATTCAAGTATAATTTGTTCAATATTACTATCTGTTAACCCTAATGCTATAAGTGTATCCTGATTCTCTTTTCTGTTTTTTGCTATACTGAATACCCTATTTTCATTTTTTTTAATCTTCGTTAATACTACATTTACTAACTGCCTTTGCATTTCATTTGTCATTTTTACACCTATATTTTATTATTATTTTATTATAATGTCAATATTTTATTTTGCGTTATTTTAAAATAACGTATTTATTTTACACTTTAAGTAATAAAACAAAAACAATTAAAAAATAATTGTATCTCACTTTATTATATCACAAATTATAACAAATAAAATAAAAAAATTTATTTTTGTTTTTTTATCTCCCCCCATTTTTCTAAAAAGATATTTATTTTTGAGATAGTTTATTTAGCCTGCTGGACTTTATTTTTCAAAAACAAGTTTTAAATCAAGTTTTGCACCAAGACCATACGCAATTTTTGCAAGTGTGCCTAATTCCGCATTCTTGGAGTTTTTCAAAATACGCGCCAGCACTTGATGACGTAATCCCGCTTTTTTTGCAACAGTGTAATATGTAAGATGTTCTTTTTTCATCGCATTTTTTACCTGTTCAACAAATTTATAAAACACTTCTGCTTCGTTATATGCTTCCTTTGCTTCTTTATGCTTCATAATCTTTCTAAAATATGCATCTTCCTTTTCTTTACTTACCAATTTAAAATTATCTTTTACTTTATTTTTCATATTTAGTTCCCTGCCTTTCCAATATTTTTTTCAAGTTTTTTTTTCCTTACTTCGGCAATTTTATATTCACGTTGATTTTTTTTCTTCTGCCCTTTTTCAACAAAAGAGTGGATAAAATATGCAATATTTCCACGCCAGAAAAAAATCATCCTGTATTCTATATTATGGTGGTGCGGTCGCAATTCATACAGATTCTTATAACTTTCTATTTTGTCCACAAAAGGCATCTGTAAAGCATGACCTTTTTCATCTAAAAGTTCCAGATACTTTTTAATCTTTGCATTTAATTCAATTGACTGTTTTTTTATGTCTTCAAAGACCGATTTTGTCAAAAAATGGTTAAAACGCACATTTATCTCCTTCCCTGTAATTATGCACTTTAAAGTGCATAATGTCAAGTATTTTTTTAAAATTTCTAATTATTAATTACTAATGATACTCGTAATCCCTCTATAAATATTCGCAATGTTGATTATATAATCAGTTAATTATATTTTCAATGTTTTTTATACTAAATGCCATCACTCAAACTATCTTTATAGAGAGAGAAGTAAAGTAACGGCAATTTCATAAACACCAAGTTTAGAGCCTGGCCATAAGTTTGGTATTTTTTGGATGTTGGAGGAGCGATATAGTTAAACTCAAGGTTAGGGGTTTTTAATTTCTTCTTTTCTGTCATTCCCATGAAAATGGGAATCCAGTTTTTTTGTAACAAATATTTTGTAGGCACGGGTTTCAGCCTGCGTTGATTTTGTGAATATTTTTATATGATTTACGTTTTATTCAAAATACCGCAAACTGAAGTTTGCGGCTACAAAAAAATAACAAATTTACAAATTTCAATAACATATCTTGCCCTAATTTCAATTTTCTATTGCTCTGTCTTTATTCTAATTAAAAAATCACCTTGCTCTAATCTCCAATTTCGAATCTCGATTGCTCTAAATAAACCGGGGCGGTGATTTCTATTTCTTTGCCTGCAACACTGTAAAAAAATCTTATTTTATACGCATGTAGGCAAAGGCGGGGAAAATTATCTTCATATTTTTCCACTCCTGTTGCTTCTTTTCTGTTATATAAAGAATCGCCTGCAATAGGATGTCCTATTGATGCAAGATGAACTCTTATCTGGTGTGTTCTGCCTGTTTTTGGAGTTACTTCAAGTAAAGAATAATTTGTATTTTTTTTTATTACTTTATATTCCGTTATTGATTTTTTCCCATTTTTATAATCTATAACCATTACTCCTTTTTTCTTTTTAAGTGATGCAATAGGTTTATTTATTACTCCCTGTTTAGTGGTTAGTGCGCCATGGACAAGCGCATAATAAATTTTTTTTATTTTACCCTTTTCCCACATCATACTTAATTCTCTATGGATTTCAGGATTTTTTGCAAACAAAATAACACCAGATGTATCTTTATCAATACGGTGAACTATATAAATCTTTTTAAATTTTTCTTTTAAAATTGAATATAGGTTTTTCTTTTCTTTATCAAACCTGTCAGGGATAACAAGCATGCCAGATGGTTTGTTTAAAGCAATTATGTTATCGTCTTCGTAAATCGTTATATTTTTAATGTCCATAGACTTATTATTTTAAAGCCCGTTTAATAAAATGTTTGTTAATAATGTTCACGAATAGTTCGGATATAGTTCAAACATAGTTCCAAAATAGTTTTTGCTACTTTTAAACTATTTAAAAACTATTTTTGAACGCTTTTGTTACTATTTTAACATTGTAGATTTAAACTCCTATTATTTTTAAAAATTCTTTCTCATCTATAATTTTAAGACCAAGTTTTTTGGCTTTATCAAGTTTTGAACCAGGGTCTTTACCAGTAACTACATAATCAATATTTTTACTTATAGAAGATGTCACTCTGCCACCCAAA
>JAOAIN010000137.1 GCA_026414685.1 Candidatus Goldiibacteriota bacterium | reverse complement strand
AAAAGTATGCCAGAAAAAATCATAGATAGATAAAGCAGCATCTGAAAATTTATAATTCTCCATATCATAAGTTAGTTTTTCTTTTAAAATGTCCAGTTCATTTAATATCCATTTTTCAAAAATTTTTAATTTTTGTTCTGTCAGTTTTATTTCTTTATAATCCATGCAATTGTTAATAACAAATTTTGACGCATTCCATATTTTGTTCATAAAATTGTGATAGCCTTTAAGCCTGTCTTCTGAAAAAGAAATATGTCTTGTCTGAGTCTCAAGTGATGCCATGGTAAATCTCAAAGAATCAGCAGAGTATTTATCCAAAATATCAAGCGGATCTATCACATTACCTTTTGATTTTGACATTTTTTTACCGCGTTCATCACATACAAGTGAATTTATAACAACATGATAAAATGGCTGTTTTCCCATAAATTTCATTCCCATCATTATCATCCTTGCAACCCAAAAGAACAAAATATCCCAGCTGGTCACAAGAACACTTGTTGGATAAAACTTCTTTAAATCATCTGTTTCTTTTGGCCAACCAAGAGTGGAAAAAGGCCACAACGCAGAAGAAAACCAAGTATCTAAAACATCCTCATCCTGTTTAATATTACTACCTCCACATTTATTACACTTTAAAGGTGCATCTTTTGCAACAATTATTTCTCCGCAGGAGCAATAATAAGCAGGTATCCTGTGACCCCACCATAATTGTCTTGATATGCACCAATCCTTTATATTAAACATCCAATCAAAATATATCTTTTTCCACATATCAGGAATAAATTTTACACCATCTTTTTCCACTATCTCTATAGCTGCCTGCGCAAGAGGTTTTACTTTCACAAACCACTGCGTAGATACATACGGCTCAACTATTGTATCACATCTGTAACAGTGCCCAACAGCATGTCTGTGTGGTTCTATTTTTGTGAGCAATCCTTTATTTTTCAACTCTTCTACAATCTGCTGTCTTGCTTTAAATCTGTCAAGACCTCTGTATTTACCATTTTCTCCGGCATTTTCATTCATTTTTCCATCTTCTGTCATAACTTTTATTATTTCCAATTTATGTCTTAAACCAATCTCAAAATCATTTGGATCATGTCCAGGAGTTATTTTTACTGCACCGGTTCCAAATGTTTTATCCACATACTTATCTCTTATAAGTGGAATTTTTCTACCTGTCTCAGGTAAAATCAAAAGTGTTCCATCTTTTAAATCTCTATATCTCTCATCATCTGGATTGACCGCGACTGCGGTATCTCCAAGCATTGTCTCAGGTCTTGTTGTTGCAACCTCTATAAACTTTTCTGGATTTTCAAAAAAAGGATATTTGATATAATAAAAAAATCCATCAAGTTCTTTATGTATTACTTCTATATCTGATAGTGCAGTTAAACACCTGGGACACCAATTAATAATATAATCGCCCCTATAGATTAATCCTTCGTTATATAAACGAATGAAAACTTCTTTAACAGCTTCAGACAAACCTTCATCCATTGTAAATCTTTCTCTTGTCCAGTCAAGGGAAGAACCAAGTTTTCGTAATTGCATCATTATTGTTTTTCCATATTTTTCTTTCCACTGCCAAACCCTCTCCAAAAATTTTTCTCTACCAAGGTCTTTTCTACTCTTACCCTCTTTTTTAAGTTCTCTTTCAACCACATTCTGTGTGGCAATACCAGCATGGTCACATCCGGGCAACCATAAAACATTATACCCACGCAGACGTTTGTATCTTGATAGAATATCCTGAAGAGTATTATTCAAAGCATGACCCATGTGTAATGAACCGGTTACATTTGGCGGCGGAATAACAATACAAAAAGATGGTTTTTCTGATTTGTTATCTGCTATGAAATAGCCTCTCTCTTCCCATTTTTTATAAATTTCTGGCTCTAATTTTGATGGTTCGTATTTTTCCAGCACCTTTTCTCCTTTTAAAATATTTATTTATAAATTAATATCTGTTGGTCTGAATATATCTCCTATACTTAAATGTCCAGCTATCGTTTCTTGTTCTATGCCGTTTATCAATAACTTCACACCTCTTATATCTTTAAAATTTGAAAAAACACTTTTTAAAATAGAATACACAGACAAAAATTCAAGTGTTGTTCCACCCTTGTTATTTATCATAAACTCTTCACTCAGATCAATATAAAGAATAGAATTTGAATCAATAAAAATCTCTCTCACTGTTGTGCCTTCAGGTATCACACGCATATAATCCTGCGGTATAATATCAAACATTAAATTTAAGACCTGTTTTACCTGATTTGTTATACTACCAGTTTCAGGTATTTTTGTTGAATATGATTTTAAACCATCTATTTTCGGATCACCATAAAAAATAACCACATCTCTTAATTTTTCATCCGATGAATATTGTGTAGATACTTTTTGTGTAGCATTCATATTTTTTTTAAAACTGAACATCTTTAATTTTGTATATAAAAAATAAATCAGCAATATAATAATTGCCGAAAATACAAAAATCTTGAAAATTTTTTTATAATTTATCATTTTTCCTGTCATTGATAATTGGTCTTGATTAAATAATTGATAATACCTTCTTTTATATGATAAGCAATCTGATTGATAATATTTTTATCGGTTAAATAAGAAAAGTCATTTCTATTATAGATATTTCCAACTTCCACAACAACAGCAGGCATATTTATACTTTTCAATATAAAAGATTTTATTCTGAACACCCCTCTTGATTCCAGAGGTAGAACATCATCTTCATCATTACCTGTTATGTTATTATCTTCTTTTATCAGAGCAGCTCTCATATATTGGTCCATAAAACTTGCCAGTTTTCCACTTGAATTTATATGCGATGTTTGAATAGTGTCCCAATTTATCAACTCTGTTCTTTGTTTTTCTGCAATATTATCAGATAACATATAGTAAATTTTATATCCCGATATACTTTCAGACGGAATAAAATCACAATGAATTGACAAAAAAACATCTCCCTTTTGACTATTTGCATAATTCACTCTATCATTTATATTTAAAAACTGGTCATCAACCCTTGTCATATAAACAACCATCCTTGGATTATCCTTTAATAATTTCTCTTTAATTTTTCTGGAAATATCTAATGTGATATTTTTCTCATAAATCCCCCTATAATTGATTCCCCAATCTCCACCGCCATGACCAGGATCAATTATGATAGTCACTTTTTTTTCGGAATACTGAATATCACTAGGTGGTATAAGATTTTGTGCCGAATAAGCTATATTTATTAAAAACAAAAAAAATAAAAAATTATTTATTATTATCCTTTTCATTAAATTCTCCGCTTTGCTCTATCCTTGAAATACCGAGTCTGCTAAATTTTTCATAACGCTGCTTTATTAAAGTATTTATATCTATTTTTTCCAGTTCTTTTAAATTTTTATCAATTGACTTTTTTATATTAGAAGCGGTCAATTCAAGATCTGTATGTGCACCTTCTAATGGCTCATCTATTATTTCATCAATAACTCCAAATTCAAGCAAATCCTTTGCTGTCGGTTTTAATGCTTTTGCTGCATCTGGCGCTTTTGTTGAATCCTTCCAGATTATAGCAGCACAACCCTCAAAAGATATCACACTATAAGTTGCGTATTTGAGCATCAAAATTCTGTCGCCCACACCTATACCAAGTGCACCACCACTTCCACCCTCACCTATTACAATTATTAAAATAGGAGTTTTTAATTTTGACATTTCAAATAAATTTCTCGCAATTGCCTCTGCCACACCTCTTTCTTCACCCTCTACTCCAGGAAATGCACCCATGGTATCAATAAAACTTATTAAAGGTAATTTAAATTTTTCAGCCAATTTCATAATACGTAGTGCCTTTCTGTATCCCTCTGGTTGTGCCATACCAAACTTTCTTAATAAATTCTCTTTTGTATCCCTACCTTTTTGCAAACCCAATAGCATCACAGGTTTACCTTGAAATTTTGCAAGACCACCTATTAATGCTTTATCATCAGCATACGAGCGATCTCCATGAATCTCCAGAAAATCAGAAAATATTCGGCCAATATAATCCAAAGTCCTTGGTCTTTTTGGATGTCTCATTATCTGAAAAATTTGATAAGGAGTTAAATTATTATAAATTTCATCTCGTAATTTTTCTGCTCTCTTCTCTAAAGCCTGTATTTCATCTGTCACTTTTATCTTTTTTTCAGATTCAAATTTTTTTAAATCCTCTATCTTTTTTCTTAACTCAACAAGTGGCTTTTCAAAATCAAGAATATATCCTTCCATTTTAACCTCATTATAAAAAATTAATTTCTATTTAAAACAATTATTCATCCATTGCATCATATTCCATGCTCATAATCTTAATTTACTAGCAGTTTTAAATCATTATTATTTAAAAATAACTTATATAAACAATTTTTACAATCCTTGCAACGGTTATATTATCAGCACCAAGACCATATTTAAAACCAACATCTATCTGTATAGGATTGAAAAAATAACCCAGACCAAAATTAATATGTCCCGGATTATCTCCTAAAAAACCATCATATTCACCACATATAACAAAATCCTTTGTAATTGCAAAAGCAACACCAGCACCGGCATCAATATTGCGTCCGATGTCATTGAATTCATTACTGTAAACTGTCCCTGTTAATTGCAAAAAAATAATACTAAGAGATATTTCTTTTGTAAGAGAAACAAAAGCTCCTTTTGCAGGGATGTCAAGATATCCCTGACCTTCATAACCAATTGAAATTGCCGGCATTACTCCTTCATCATCTGTTAAACGAATTTTGCCAAGAAACTTAGGCGGTAATATATAATCCACTTCTCCTGTTCCTATCAAATTAACTATATTAAAAGCACCGCCTATCATTAGTTTATCAAATATTCCTATATAAATCCGTGTTAAAATACCACCGCCAGGATATAATTTAATATCACAACGCAGTTCTGCTTTTATTAGTGTATTTGCAGTAGGCAGATCAACAAGTTCAATATTTCTTGCCTGACTAGCAAAAATGCAAATTGAAAAAATAAATATAAAAAATATTACAATATATACTTTTTTCATTTTTCACCATAAATACTTTTTAAGATTTGTTTCAATATAATATCAAATATTAAAGGTAAAATAAAGAAAAAAATATTCCTATAAAAATGAAATAGAAAGATTAAACTGCAGCTGCAACATTTTGAAAAATTATTGAAAACAAATATTTAAAAGATTGGGTTTTTACATTTTTATCAAACATACTTTCCAAAAATATTTATCAAAAATTTTCTAACAAATTATAATCATTTATTTTTATCACTTAAAAACTTCTGCAGTTCTTTTGTAAATGCATTAATATCTTTGAACTGTCTATAAACAGATGCAAACCTAACATAAGCAACCTCATCAAGCTGTGCCAATTTTTCCATGATCATTTCACCGATAACTGATGAAGAAACTTCTTTTTCCATTCTACTGTAAAGTTGTTTTTCAATATCATCAACAAATTCATATAACTTATTCACAGAAATCGGCCTTTTTTCACACGCCTTTGAAAGCCCTGCTAGTATTTTATTTCTATCAAACTGCTCACGTCTTCCATCTTTTTTAATAACAAGTGGTAGAGTGTGTTCTATCTGTTCATAGGTAGTAAAACGCCTATAACATTTGAGACACTCTCTTCTGCGTCTTATTGCTTCGCCATCTCTGCTTTCACGAGAATCAACAACTTTATCTTTTTTATAGCCACAAAAAGGACATTTCATAAATTTTTATCACCTTTTTAGCTGATTCAAAGATTGTAACAATCTTTCATCATTGGGGTTTATTTTCATTGCCTGCTCATAAATTGCTTTTGCTTCTTCTTTTTTATTCATCAAAACATATAATCTTCCGAGATTCAAATAGCCCTCTATGTAATCAGGTCTTATCTCTATAACTTTTTTAAACATTTCCGTTGCTTCATTTAACATTTTAAGATTAAAATAAATTATTCCCAAATTGCTATAGGTTGATGATTGTGTCACAATATCCTTATGCCACTGTGGCTTTGAAATTGCAAGTTCATAGTAAAACTTGGCTTCGTTTATTTTCTGTGGTCCCTGCAACATATAAATATAACCTATATAACTTAAAGGGACTGCATAATCAGGATAAAGTTCACTGTATCTTTTACATAGTTCTATTGCCTTATCAAAAGCACCTATATTTATATAAACTGTTGCAAGGTCAAGTCCAAAATACGCATTGTTTGGATCTCTCTTTATTGCTTCATTATAAAAATCTATTGCGTCCTTAAATTTTGTTCTGTCATTTAATTCACCATATGCTTTGTATACTCTTGCCACATTATTATAATTATAACCATTCATTGTATTTAATTTTATGGTGTGGCTATGTATCTTTAATGCTTCATTGATGTAAAAAAGTCGCTTTTCAGGATTTTGTTCTTTTCTGATTATCTTTTCATATCCGATTCCGTATTTCACCCAATAAATCTCTCGCATGGGATTTAATTCAACTGCTTTTGCGTAATATGGAATGCAATATTCTTCTTTATCTGTGGTAACCGCAATATTTCCTATTTTAAAATATAAATCACCTGTCCAGTACCTCACAACAAAAACTTGAGTAATTATGAGTATTATCAATAATAAACTGAAAAACATTGTTTTATTTTTTTCAATAAAACTATTTTCAAGATTATATGTAAAATACTGTCTGTTTGATGTTTCTTGAGAAAAAATGATTGAAAGTGCAAGCCAGTAAAATGAACCATATGCAACAACAGTATAATTAAAAAGTCCCTGAACATAAAAAGCAATAACAGCCATAAAAAAACCGAAAATTACATATCTTCTTATTATATCTTTTTCATTAAATACAAGATTTAAAAATTTTTTTAAAAAAGTAAAAAACAACAACAGATAAAAACCAAAACCAATAATACCCTGAGTCGCAAGAACCTGTAAAAAAACATTATGTGTCTTTTCCGGTGTTCCATTCCATTCCAATTGCCAGTATATAGGAAATCTATAATATGGAAACATAACCTGAAAGGTATCAAGTCCTGTTCCTGTTATAGGATTATCTCTAAACATCATCAGTGCACTTTTCCAAATGTAAATTCTTGGTGTCATAATAATACCTTTTAAACTGAACAGATTTTTACTGCGTTCCCATAACGTCTGAAATGCTTCTCTTACAAGCGGATGAAAAGAAGCAAGGATAACAGCAAGTCCAAAAGTCAAAAACCATATTTTATTTTTTGAAAATAATTCGTTTTCCTTTTTTCTTGCATCAAAAATCGTGTAAATAGTAATAAATAAAACTGTAACTAAAAAACTCAAAAAACCAGCTCTTGACTTTGTGAGAAATAATATGATGATTGCAAGAATTAAAATAACTAAAACTAAAAGTTTTTTTGAAATTTTATGAGTTATAAAAAAAAGAATAAAAATAACCGGTATACTTTCAACAAGATAAGCTGCGAGAAAATTTGGATTGCCAAGAGTGGAGAAAAAACGCTCTGGGCTATATGTTTCAGGATTCCATTTAACAAAATCCCAACCAAGATTCTGTGCCAACCCATAAAGTGATATTATAAATGTTGCACCCAATATAATATAAATATATTTAAAAACTTCCCTTCTGGTTTTTATAAAATTCAAAGAGAGATAAAAAAATAGAATATAATTGATAATTGTTATAATTCCTTCAAAATCCTCATAAACTCCATATATTGAAACAGTCCTGTTTTTTGTAATAATAGTAGTCAGTAAAGAAGCAAAGAAAAAACCAATAATAGGGAAATCCAGTGCTGTTTTTCTAATTATAATTTTTTTATCCAAAAGAAATATGAATAGCCATAAAATAGTTGAATAAAAGGTAAAAAATCTGAAAGTTACCATTTTGTTTATTTCAAAAACATCATTTGTTCTTGTGAAAAAAATTATAGGGACAATAAATACTATCGCCATAAGAGACAGTTCTATGCTTTTTTCAAAATATTTCTTCAACAATTTAAAGCTCCTTTATTTAAAATTTAAATTTTTCAATTGCTTTTTTCAATTTAATCACAATTACATTTAATTTTTTTATAGTGAATTTTACATCTTTTTTCAAGCCCTTTGAATTTTTAATATCATTCTGTAACTTTGTAACCACTAAAACAAGATTATCAATTATCTTTTTATCCATTGCTATTAAATTTTTAATACCGAAGATCATATTGTTCAAAGCATCTGCAAGGTTATGTAATTCATCATCTTTTCTGAAACGTACTTGTATATTCAAATTGCCTTTTTTTAATTCTTCTGCTATTTTTCTAACTCTATATATTGGACCTGCAATCTTATGAGAAAGTAAAATTGAAATCATTGAAAAAATTACAAGTAAAATAGCCACAGGAATAATAAGAATCTGTGATGTTGAAATAAAAATATCTGATAATTTTTTGGCAGCATCAGGTATATAAAAAAATTCTTTTATTATTTTATCCCATATTATAAAAAAAATAGTAAAAGAAACAATCAAAACAGTGGAGATCATCATAGTTAAAATATAAAATAAATATTTAAACTGAAACTTTTTATCAATTATATATTGCCTTCTTTTATAAAAACTTTTTTTTTCAGTATTTTTTTCCTGCATCATTTCCTCCATTAATAAGAAGAATAAATATTTCCTTTTATATCAGTGGCAATTGAATTAATATACACTTTTCCATCAATGCTATTATAAAACCAACCATGCCCTTTTGTACTCGGAGTTTCATTAAAAATTATACTTACTGTAACTGTATTGCCATATGGAGATTCACTGCCCCCAGGATATTTTGACTTTACATAAGGGACTTCTGGTAAATTTTCTTTGAATTTTGGTTCATCATTTGGATCAATGGAACGCGGAAATTCAAGATATGTTGCATTGTATATGGAAAGTGCAGATCTGATTGCCGATAAATTCCCAATGGTCGCCGCAAGATTGGCTTTTTCAAGTAAATTAACATACTGAGGTATTGCTATTATTGCAAGAAGACCAATTATGCCAAGAACAACAAGCAATTCAATAAGTGTTAAACCCTTTTTTCCTTTAATACACATTAAACCACCACCCTACTTATTATAAATCGGGAATCTTTTACACAGAGAAACCACTTCTTCTTTTATTTTTTTTCTTATTTCTGTATTATTCATATTTTTCAAAACCATATCCATCCAGATTGCAATTTGTTTTATTTCCTGTTCTTTCATACCGCGTGCAGTTATAGCAGGCGTTCCAATTCTTATACCACTTGTTATAGTTGGACTTGCTGTATCAAAAGGAACTCCATTTTTATTAACTGTAATACCAGCTTCCTCCAGTGCTAAAGCTGCATCTTTACCTGTTATATTATTTGGTCTTAAATCAACAAGCAGTAAATGGCAATCAGTACCACCTGTTAATACTTTATAACCTTTTGATAATAATTCCAATGCAAGTAATTGAGCATTTTTTAAAACCTGTTTTTGATATTCTTTAAATTCTTCTGTCATTGCATATTTAAAACATATTGCTTTTGCTGCAATGGTATGCATAAGCGGTCCACCCTGAAGCCCGGGAAAAACAGCTGAATTTATCTGTTTTGCATATTTTTCTTTACAAAGAATCAATCCACTTCTTGGACCTTTTAATGTTTTATGTGTGGTAGTGGTAACAAAATCACAGTAAGGTACAGGGTCAGGATATAATCCAGCAACAATTAAACCCGCATAATGCGCAATATCTGCCATCAATAATGCACCAACTTCATCAGCTATTTGTCTAAATTTTTTAAAATCAAATTGTCTGGGGTATGCCGATGCACCAGCAATTATAAGTTTTGGTTTATGTTTTATTGCCAGCTCCCTTATTTCATCATAATCAAGAAAATATGTTTCTTTATTAACAGCATAAGAAACTATATTATATAACTTTCCTGTAAGTGATACAGGTGCACCATGCGTTAAATGTCCGCCAGCCGCCAGATTCATAGAAAGTATTGTATCTCCCGGATTTAGACAGGAAATATATACTGCCTGGTTTGCCTGTGAACCAGAATTCGGTTGAACATTTGCATGCTCTGCACCAAATAATTTCTTTGCTCTATCTATTGCAAGTTGTTCAATATCATCACAATATAAAACTCCTTGATAATATCT
>JAOAIN010000169.1 GCA_026414685.1 Candidatus Goldiibacteriota bacterium | reverse complement strand
GATTTCTTTGTTACATAATAAATCTCCCCAGCAAAAAAAATAACAAATAAAACAATTACAATTATAAATATATTTTTATTAAATGACTTATTCATTGTCTGTTCTTTTATTACATTAACTTTTTCTTGATTAACTGTTTTTCTTATTTTTTGAAAAGCACTTTTTTTCTTACTACTTTTACTAACCATTTATTCAGTCCTCCTTATTAAAAAGTTTTTATACTGGAAATATTAAAATCCGGTTCAAAATAATCAATTGGAATTAAAACAGAACCGGAATTATTAATTGACCAATATAATACCAAATTTGATAAATTTAGTCCATAGATTTCTATTTTATGTTTGCCTTTTTTCAAATCAAACATATATACCTTTGTCAAATTTTTATCCTTAAAATATGCTTCTATGTCTTGATTCAACATAGCGCCTTGCTCCCAGAAATATTTATCATCTATTACTATTCTTACATAACCATTATTTTGTGTAAATATATTATATGTTCCATCCTGTGGAGCAAATAATGAACCACTCCATTTTACACAATCAGTATAGAGCGGGCCATTAGTAAATATTGTTTCATTTATTACTTCTACTTGAATCGGATCTTTATCCCATGAATTTCCTATATAATAATAACCATGTAAGCCAGTATTAGGAAAATCATACAAAATTTTTTCATTCAAATTAATAATAGTCCGACCTTGCATTGAATAACCTCTCATTTCTGTTGCCTCAAGAACAATATCAATATTATCTGTAACTTTCTTTTTAGATGTTATTATTTTTATTGGATGAAATCCTTCTGCAAGAGTGATTTCACTATTTTGCGGAATCTTTTTATAATCAATAAATAAAGTCCAGTCAACATTACCGCGGTTAATAAATTTGAATTTACCATAAAATGGTATTAAAATATCTCCTTCCCATGTAACATTATATGGTATTTTTGAATCATTTTCTTTTTTAAATATTGGCAATTCATTTTTTATTATTTCATCTTTCAAAAATGAATATTTTGCATTTAATCCACGTTTAGATTTTATCTCAGCATTACTTACTAGTAAAGCACGAACAAATTCACCCATGCCAGCATCTTTTAATTTTGGATTATAATATTTATGATCTATTATTTTTAATTGTGATTGTGGGAAATAAACTCTTTGAAAATCAGGAAGTAATTGCCAAGTATCATAATGGAAGAAAAATGCAAAATTTTCATCAGTTATGGTAGATAATTTCTGAATACCATAACTCAATCTACCTGCGCTGTTAACTTTATAATCCTGCCTATAAATTCTAAATGGTGGATGTCCAGGATAATAAAGGCCCGTAAATAAAAATACATAATAATCTTTTCCAAGTTCTTTTGCATACATACCAGCAACAGTAGATAATTCATCCATGCCACCAATCCACCTCTGGAAATATTGTCTGTAATTTTCTTTGACTATTGGAATAAGAAAAATTGCTAGAAGCAATGGTAGATATATTATTTGCAGTTTAGATCCAAAAACACTTCTAAAAGATGTCAAAATTTTATCAAAAACAACAGCCATGAAAAACAAAACCGGAATCATAGTACCTATTGCTCGCATTGCTGATGGCGCTTCAATTGTAAATATTGAACCAGCAGCTTGAGAGAAGAAAATCATTACCATAATGAAAAATAAATAATATCTACTATAATAAATACTATATAAAAATCCCAATGCAAAAAATATACTTGATAAAAAGTCAATCGTTGGTTCATATGGTTGACCGCCTGAATTTCTCTGTCTGCTATCACCTTCTTTATTAAACATTAGTAAAACTTTTTTTGTATTATCCATAATACCTTTCCAAACATTTTTACTCGGAGCATTAGGGTCTTTACTAAATACTGAAACTTCATAAGCACGAGCAAAATAAATTTTTTCTGATATGAAATAATTATGTATTATCATGGAACCATAAATCCAAAAACCAAGAAAGAAAGCTAATAATGATATGAAATGGTCTTTTAAAAAATTTTTATTTGATAACGTTTTAAAAATAAAATATAAAATAAATGGTATTAACAATAAAAATGCGGTCATTACACCGTGCCATGAAAACCCAACTGTCAAACCAGCAAAAAACCACATATATTTATTTTTTGTTTTTAATGATTTATATAAAAAATATATAACAAAAATCATTGCTACAGGTGTGAAAATAGAACCGTGACCCAATCTACCATAATGAACACTCCACCTTAATACAGAATAAATCACTGTTATAAAAATAGCAGTAGGAAAATTAAATATTGCTCGTGATAAAAAATATATAGCCGGAATTGAAATAATACTTGGTAAAATAGCTAACATTTTTAATGCTAATCTTGGATCTGAAGTAAATTTTTCCGCTAATTTAGAAACATTAAAAAATAATACACTATGTCCTACATTTCTTCTTTCATAATGGTATAAAAACCATCCACCAGCTTCGTCATTTTCTACGCCTAAAGGTCTAACATCAATTTCATATAATCTGAAAAAAATACCAATACCTAATATGAAAAGTAAAATTATTACTTCTAAAGCTAATGGAAATTTTTCTTTATATTCAGTAATTTCAGTTTCCTTTTTATAAACTGGAAATGTAAAAACAAAAAGTAAAAATGCAATAAAATAAAGTTTTATAGCATCATTTACAATGTTTTTAGTAAATAATACTTGGGCTTTATATGCGATAAAAAAAGCAGTAATCAAGATTATTAGTTTAATTATATTTATGATTTTATTTTGAGTAGGTCTTTCAGGTAAATTAATCAAAGGTAAAGCGAGAAAAACAGCAAATCCAGAAATTGAATAACAAAGAATGCCCAACCAACCTATATCTGCATTTAATATAAATTTATTCCCTAATAATATAAAAATAAATGCTATTATAATTAAAATTATTTTAACAAAATAATTATTAATAAAATTATTATTTGCGAATAGTATATTATCTTCATTGTATTCTATTTTTGATTGTTGTAATTCTTTTTTTACTTCTGGTAATCCGAGAAAAGATAATATAACACCTATGGTAGTAAATACTACTCCTATTTCTTGTTTTGTTATATCTCTGTTAATTAATAAAATCCATCCAATAATAATGGAAATTATGCCAAATAACATTAATAAAAACTTTAAAATTGTTGCAAATCTTATTTCAAATTCTATTTTTCTATTTTTTAAAATAAATAATCCGATTATTAAAATAGAATCTATTGTCAATAAAATAAGAGAATTTTTAAATTTCTGCTGAAACAAAAAAAACTGCGCTATAATAAATAGAACTATTGCCAAAAAATAAAATATCCATTTGGGTATTGTTATTTTTATACTCAACTCTTTTTCTGTTGTAATTTCTTTTAATAATTCTTTTTCTACTTCTTTGACATATACTTTCTTTTCTTTTTTAGTAATATCTGTTGGATATTGTTGTTTTTGGAATATTTCTTTTAATGAATTTAATAACTTTATAATTTCAGGTATTTTTTTAATAATAAATATATGGATGTTAAAAAATCCCAAAAATAAAAAGATAAAAAATAAAAGTGTAAAAATTATCCCAGGAATATAATTTAAATTAATCAGTATCTGTATTTGCCCTAGAATAAAAAAAATCACCCCTATTAATATTAGAAAATATCTAATTAAATTCTCAATCAAGTTTTAACCTCCGTAAAAAATTTTTATAATTATATAATAAAAAAAAGTAAAATCAACAATAAATTAATTATAAATTTTAATATGGAAATAACAAATTATAAGGTACAGGAGCATATTCTTTCCACTCACTTTTTCTATACATAAATCTTATCGCATGCGCTAAATGCCAATCATAATTTTTATATTTATTAAATCTTATTATCTTTATTTTCTTTTTTCCTTTTGTCAATCTAACCGGTATTATTTTTTCCTGACTTTCTTCCTTTATAAATACAACTTTTTCATCTATGAATATTTTTGCATCATTCAAATTATGTAATTTAAATTCATATATATCATCTTGGTTTATATTTATATAACCACTCCATTCAATCTCATGTTCTTTGGGGTCAGCTATTTGATCCGCTGGTCTTGCCCTTTGATGATATAACCTATAATTAACCATTGGCTGAAGTTCTTTATATATAATATTTCCATTCACTTTGTAAACTGCAAGCAATCCAAATATTTTATCAGAATTTATAAAAAACTTTTCAGATATGTTTTCAAAGCTTTCCATTTTATTATTTTTCCATTTTAAATTAAAAGATTGCTTATTATTTTTATCTATTATAATCTTTATTCTATGCAAACCTTTATATAATTCTATTTTCTTGTTTACAGCTAAACCATCTATATTTAATTTCCAATTATTTACATCGGATATAAATTCATATTCTCCATACACAGGTATATCAACAAGTCCATTTATTACTATTTTATCAAATTCATTATTTTCCAGATTTAAAGGCAATTTTATATTTTCTTCTTTTATCTTTATATTATTTTTATAAAATTCCCCTTTTAAACAAAACGTATTTTTTATATCTTCTGCAGGAATTTCTGCACGAACTATTTTTACAAATCTAACCATCGGGTCATATACATAAAACCATTCAAATTCAATATTTAAATCAATTGTCTTATCAGGATATTTCCATTCATAACAATATTTAAGATCTGAATTCTTATCAAATTGCCAAAAATTGGTATCCCATATTATATCAATCTCTGCATTAGGAAAATATTCTCTATAAATAGGAAACATCCTATAATAAATACCCTCTCCACTTATTGATACATTTTTATGCAGATAATTATATATTTTATATAATTCAAAAAGAGATACATCTTCTACGAATATATATTTATTAAACTGTGGAGGATAAAAATCTTCAAACACATCAAAATAATAATTCCAGTGAAAAAATTTGGATAAAATAAATAGATAATTACTTTTATTTTTCATTATATAATCAAAATTTAATTTATCTACATGTCTATAATAACTTAAAGTGTGCGGATCTTTTGGGAATAGTATAAAATAATTTCTCAAATTATAAAAAGAAAATATAATAAAAAAATATAATGCAATTAGTGGTGTTATAAATTTAAATATCTTTTTATTTATATTTTCAAAAGCTCTTAATATTGTCTCTAATCCTAAAGAAAGAGTTATTATCATAGCAGGTATTGCAAGAACAGTCCTAGCTGGATATGGGTCTTCTGGACCTAGCCGTGATAAAAATCCTGGTAATAAACCAAAAAACAACCATAAAATAATAAACAAACTATTTTGTTTTTTCCATGTGACTAATAAATAGCCAATCCCAATTATAACAAGCAATGCTGAGTACTCATCTAAAAATGGTTTTGTTGGCAAATTATGGCAATACCCTATTGCGGATTCAGTAAAAAACATTTGAATATTTTTCAAAATATTTGTTATTAAAACTTGCCATTCTTCATAATTAACAGGAAAATGTTTTAATAAACCAACATGTCCCATTCTTTTAAAATAATATTGAGGGAAATGAATCATATAATCTATAATGGGTAAAAATGTAAGCAGTAAAGCCAATAACATAAGTAGTATTCCAGGAAAATTTGAAATAATATATTGTCTTGTTTTAGTGAAAATATACATAAATAAAATAAAAATAATCACAGGAAATGGTGATACTTTAGCTGCACTATATAACCCTAAATTCACACTTAAAATCAAACCTGTTAGAATAAAAAATAAAGGTCTACCATTTTTTAATCCTTTAAAGAAAAAATAATATGCTGCAGTTGCCAAAGCAGGCACCCATATCCATTGCATTGCCATTCTGCTATAAAAAATCTGCATAAAAAAAGTTGATAAAAATATAGTGGACAATATCGCAAGACGCCTACTAAAAATTTCTTTGATAAGTAGATAAACAAATACAACACCACTTGCCCCAACTATTATAGATAGCATTCTTGCATTTATTAAATTCTGTCCAAATATTTTACCACTCATACCTATCAACCAATAAAAGAATATACCCATCCCATTATATGCATCCTCTGCAAGTATCACAGGAAAAATTTCACCAGATGCAAGTCGCCTTGCCATTTTGACAGTTAATGTTTCATCTCCATGAACACCAGGTGGGATATCAAGCAATTTCCAAGAAAAAATAATAACACTTATGATAAAAACAAAAACACAATATAAAAAATCAAAAATTAATATTTTTTTATTTTGTTCAAATTTATCTTCAATTAAATCTTTATGCGACATTAAAATTATTGACAAAAATAAACATCCAAATAAAAAGCAAATCATCGTATTATAAATATTGTAATTTTGTAATTGAACTAATGTCAAATAATAAAAAAATAAGCAAATAAAAAATATGATAAATAAAATTATTCTTTTAAAATAGTTACCAGAAATATTCTCTTCACTATTTAGTTTTATATTCTTAATTTCATCCAACCTAAAAATTAACATTGTTTGAATTATTAAAAATAAATATGTCAATGTTGCAAATAATGTTTTGTTTGATTTAACAAAATAAACTCCAAGAAAAGCAAAAATAAATGCAATAATAATTTTAAAAATTAAAAATAATATTGGTTGGGGCTTATAAAAAGATAAACTCATTAATCTATTTTCATTGTAATTATAAGCATTATAAAAAAATAATAAAATTGAAAAAATCGACACTAAAAAGAAAAACAATGATTTCCAAATCAAATATTTATGGTATAAAAAAATACTATGATTAAACGAAATAAAACTAACTAAAAAAAATGATAGATTATAAATAAAATTTCCAATATGTAAAGATAGGCCTAATATTTCTTTTTTATCCAAAATATTTTTAATATAAAATGATAAAAATAGAACAACAAATAATTTAATTAATACAAATATATCACTCAAATCTATAAATTCTTTTTTAATATATACTATCTGAATAAAAAACAAAATAAAAAAAATTAATATAATATATATCTTTTTTTTCATAATTAATTATTATTTAAAATATATAAATAAAAATAATAAGTATAATAAATATTTTTTACCTCGGCACTGCTGAAATTTCTTTTGAATATGGACTTTCCTTATCATCCATACCTACTGTTGTTACAACAAAATAGCAACGCAAACCACTCTTTAAGGGGGCTACTTTAAGATAATATTTGGTTGGCGGGATAGGTGTTTTTGTTAATTTATAATATTTACCACCTGGTTTATAACTCATATAAACATTATAACCCTTTATCTTGTCCTTATCAACCTTTTCTGGTGGAGACCATGTTACCAAAATTTCCTTTTTACCTGGTTTTAATTTAACAACTTTAGGAGGCTGATTGACAACAGGTTTTGGTTTTGGTTTTGGTTTTGGTTGACCAACATTAATATTAAGTCCTATTCTATGTGATTGTCCCAAAATACCATAAGGTATGAAAGCATAATCTAAAGATACATCAACACCATCAAAATTTTTAGAGACACCGAAACCAACAGTTAGACCTGCAAGCGCGCCTAAATCACTTATAAAATTCTGTCCATTAAATCTATAGCCAATACGTGGTGTAAAATTAATTTCACTTACATTAAATAAATATTCAATACCTGTATGTAATTTAAATGGCATATTTGCTGGCTGTATTGAATAAATACCATCAAGTCCGAATACAAATTTATCCCTCGGATCTTGCTCTGATGTAAAAAGACGAGGAAGTTTATAACATATTCCAAACTTTAAATTCAAAGGTAGTGGTGCATCTGGCGCTCCTTCTATTTGGTTCATCTGTAAAAATGTTACATTCTGGAAAACAATACCAACATCAAAGCCAGAAACATTTGTATTAGATAAAATACCTATATCCATGGCTGGAATCCAGCCTTGTTCACTGGCTATTTTTTGATTTATCACTTTAACAGTTGCGCCAACAGAGAACATCTTTGCTGCCTGCCAACTATAAGATAAACCAATAACAGCACCACCAGCACTCTGTAATTTAATACCTGAAACCTTTTTATATGCTTCATAAGCTTCAGAATATTGACCGAATTCATCTTCTTTTGTTATTTCTATATCACTTACCCGCACAAGTACAGCGGTTATACCTATTGTTCCCCAAATATCAAGTCCTAATTGCGTTGCTGGGAAGGCAACTGCCAAATATTCATAAGATGTATCTCCGAAATTCTGATTATGCATAAAAGCAAACTGTGGATTCTCAACTTTTACAAGATTTCCTGGGTTCCACCATGCAGCGTCAACATTATCAACTACAGCTGTGTATGCCTCTCCCATACCAGAAGGTCTGGCACCAACACCAAGATTTAAATACGGAGAAGCTGTCACACCACCATATTCAGCAGCAAATATATTTGAAATAAAAAATACTGCAAATAGAAAATTAATAAATTTTTTCATATCACTCTCCTGATTTTATGGCTTATATACAGGATCACAATCATAACAAACAATTATTCTTAAAACTCTGGTTTTACCAGAAGGATCCTCAAGCACCAGATAATAAAGACCTGATACAACTCTGGAACCATTTTTGTTAAGTCCATCCCACTTAAATCTGCCTTGGGTGCTATTAAATACTCCATCATTTACCAAAGAACCATCCATGGCATAAATATATATTTTTGTCTGGTCAACAACATTGTCTACATAAAAAAATCCAGAACCCTTATTAGGATTATATGGATTTGGATAAACATGTGCCTGTTCAATACCTACCTGAGTTGGTTGTGGTGTTAAAGTAGGAGTAGCTGTTGCAGTTGGAGGAGTTGTGGAATATCCTTCTGTCCATGTAGGTGTAGGAGTATTTGTATTGGTCGGTCTTGCATTAACCCAGCCACAATATTCAGGCACATCATCTAATAATGATTCATGATATGTTGCATTTATTGCATTTTTTGTTGGAGATGAAGCATCAGGTCCATTATTAAGTATTAAAACTTTATAACAATATCTATTACCACCTACACATGATGTATCTGTTAAATAATTAACTGTATAAGAATCAACAATACCAACAGATACATAAGGATGTCCACCAGCAGGAGAATTTAATGATCTATAAATATGATAACCTGTTATTGGAATTCCTGGCGTTGGCTCAGGATTAGGTGGATATGCCCATGTAATAAGAGCTCCTTGAATACCAAGACCAGTTCCTGCTGTTGTAACAGTTACTCCAGATGGTGAACCATATTCCGGCATTGCATCAGAAGCTCCTAATGTCAGATAGTCATAATAAATTAAAATATGTTTGGAATCTTGTGGATGTGTTCCACTAGTCAAACTATAAAGCCAATTCTGAGTGTAATCAGTATCAATGGCATTTATTTTGAATCCTGCTATATTATTAATATTGAGATAAACACCATTTACTGTATCATATTGATTTCTCAAATAATTCAATGATGCACTGTAATATATACTCCAATTGCCACCAGATTGAGGTGGCACCATTACAGGACCAGCTGTGCGGGTTATACCATTATTATCATAAATTGAAGCTGTCTGGTAAATTGTGGCTGGATATGAAAAATTATTTGCACAAAAATTATAAAAAATATTAAATCTAAAATAATCATAATTAGACCAATTACCACTAGTTTGATTTTCAAAAAGATTTGAAGTTAGATATATGTATTGATCGCTTCCAAGATCATTGCCTGTCCAGATAATTCTTAAATATCCTGTGCCAAATTTAGTAGTAGGGATGCAAGCTTCAGCAGTATTAGAAGAAATAACAGGTGTTGCATAAGGAAGTGGCGCATAACCCTGCCAAACAGAATAATCATTATGAGCGCCAGCTGGCGGAACCAATTGAGGGCATCCAGGACCAGAATTACTCTGCATCGCATTTACTAAATTAGGTCCATAAATATAAGGTGGATAACAATTTTCATATGAAGCATCATAAGCATTTAATAAATTATTTTTTGAATTATTATGAAAAATATTTAATATTGTTAAAATTAATAAAACCGAAAGGATTAACAAAATATTACCAAAAATTTTTCTCATAATATCTCCTTTCTATTCCCTTGTTAAAATAATTATATTTAATTAATTAAATAATGTCAATAAAATTTAT
>JAOAIN010000058.1 GCA_026414685.1 Candidatus Goldiibacteriota bacterium | reverse complement strand
AAGAAAAAATATTGATAAATTTTTTATCTCATTATTAAAGAGTAGAGTGGAACCAATAGGTTTTATTAAACTTGACAAGGAGGCGGATTACATTTTCACTGATTTTGAAATAAAGACGATACAGATGCTTTTATCAAAGGTTGCGGTGCTGCTTGAGAATGTGAAACTCTATGAGAAAATAAAAAAACAAGCAACAGAAGATGGATTAACAGGTTTATATAACCATGTTACTTTTCAGGAAAAACTGCTCCAGGCATTTACAAAAAAGGAAAAAGGCGAGATAGGTTGTGTCTCTTTGGCTTTGATTGATATTGATTTTTTTAAAAAATTTAATGACTCTTTCGGCCATCAGGAAGGTGATAGGGTTCTTATAAAGATGGCTAGGATGCTTAAAGAGTTTTCGGATAGAAATAAAAATACATGGGTGGCAAGATATGGTGGAGAGGAATTTGTCTTTGTAATGGAAGATTATGATATAAATAGTGCAGTCAAACTAATGAATGAGGTTAGAAAATTTTCTGAAGAAAATTTAAAAGGCGGAAATGACAGAGAGCAGAGGATAATAACCCTTTCTATAGGAGTTTCAACTTTTCCTTATTTTGTTTCAAATATACGTGAGCTAATAAAATCAGCTGATGATGCTTTATATTTTGCAAAGCAGGAAGGTAGAAACAGAGTAAAAAGCGTGGTAGAAATGAAAAACATGGGATAATTCTAGTAATTAAAAAAGAAAAGATTTTATAACAGATATGTTATGAAAAGTTAAAAGTTTAAGGTTTAATACAATTTACAATAATTTTTCTTGACAATTAAGTATAATTTTTATATCATACTCATTCGCAATTCCTTAATCAAATTTAATAAAAGGAGTTTAAAATATGTCTACTTTTATGGCTAAAAAAGAAGAAATACAAAGAAAATGGTATCTTATAGATGCAAAAGATAAAATTTTAGGTAGACTTTGTACAAAGATAGCCAGTATTTTACGTGGAAAAACAAAACCAATTTTTACACCACACGTTGATACGGGTGATTATGTGGTTGTGATAAATGCTGATAAGGTAAGATTAACAGGTAAAAAATCAGAAAAAAAGATTTATAGGTGGCATACATTTTATCCCGGTGGTTTAAAAGAAATGAAATTTTCTGATATGCAGAAAAAACATCCCAAACGTGTCATAGAACTCGCGGTTCGCGGTATGTTACCCAAGGGTAAACTGGGAGATAAAATATTTAAAAAACTAAAAATTTTTACTGGAGAAACACATAATATAACCGGTAAGAAAATAGAAATTTTAAATTAAAGCAAAAAATCAGAAGATTAAAAGGAGGAGAAGTTGGAAAATACAGTTTATGCCACAGGTAGAAGAAAAGAAGCGGTTGCAAAGGTCTGGATAAAACCTGGTAGTGGTAATATTGTTGTCAATAATATGGAAGTAAAAAAATATTTTGATAGGGATTTTAATGTCTATCATATGCTTCAACCGATGGAAGCGACATCAACAAAAGATAAATACGATGTTGTTATAAAGGTTTTAGGGGGTGGCAAAACCGGGCAGGCCGGAGCAGCACGGCTAGGGATTGCTAGAGCGCTTGCCAAGATAGACCAAAGTTTAAAAACCACTCTTTCAAGAGGTGGATTTTTAAGACGCGATCCAAGAATGGTTGAAAGAAAGAAATATGGAAGAATGAAAGCGAGGAGAAGATTCCAGTTCTCAAAGAGATAATTTCAAACATTTTTTAATATTAAAAAATTTTTACTGGAACTTTTTTTATTTCGGGGGTGTCCTAAACATAACAGTGTTGTTAAAAGAAATTCTATTTGTGTTGAAATGGATGAAAATTGTGATATAATAATTAAGTTTTTTATTGATGCAATGCAAGGAGGACAATTATTTGATGAGAAAATATTTATTGGTGGTTTTTATATTTTTTTTGATACCTGTAATTTTATTTTCCGAAAAGATTAATATTGATGAAACGGAAATAATTGACGAGATACAGATAAAGGGACTTGTCACTGTTGATGAAAAAAATTTTCTGGATATGATTTCTTATGGGATTGGCATGGCATATTCAAAATATAAAATAAGAGAAGATATCAGGAATTTATATAAATCTGGTAAATTTGAGGATATAAAGGTTTATCTGGAAAAAAAAGAAGACAAAAATGTTTTAATTTATGAAGTTAAAGAGGCGCCCAGAATTGGAAAAATTATCATAAATGGTAACAAGGATGTTGGAGAAGGAGACACAAAAGGAAAACTAGAAAGTGACGAAGAAAAAAAGAAAGAAGAAGGTGAAGAACCGAAAAAAGTAAAGGAAATGGAATATTTTGATGAATTTTTATTAAAGCAGGGAATTGAGCGTGTGAAAAAGATGTACAAGGAGAAGAATTTTTACAACGCAAAAATTGATTATTCTTATGAAGTATATAAAGACGAAAATAACAAAGGCGAATTTGTAAAGATACAGTTAAATATTGATGAGGGACCAAAACTGAAGGTGAAAAAAATTACAGCGATAGGTAATAATGTTTTTTCTCTGGATAAAATAAAAAGTTCCATGGATACAAAAGAAGAGGGCTGGTTTGTTAGTGGGGTTTTTGATGATGATAAATTCATTGAGGATCTTAAAAAAATTTTAAAATCATATTATCAAGAAGGTTATGTAAAAGCAAAGATAAACAATTATACTTATGGTGAAATTGATATTAATAGAGCTAAAATAATAAAAAGTTATGTAAAAATGGATGAGCAGACAAATTCAATCACAATAGAGATACCCATAGATGAAGGTATAAAGTATACAATAAGAGATATAAAAATTGAGGGGAATGAGATTTTTACAACAGAACAACTTCTGGATAAAATAGAAACAAAACCGGAAAAAGTATTTGATAAAATTCAATTTGAAAATGATTTAAATACCATCAGAAATTTATATGCAGGCAAGGGATATATTTTCTCACAAATAAAAGAAACCTATGTTTATGATGACGACCTTGGAAAAGTAGATATTAATTTAAAAATAACCGAAGGAAGTGTGGCTTATATAGATAAAATAAAAATAAGAGGGAATTATGTTACAAAGGATAAGGTTATACGCAGAGAATTATATTTGGAAGAGGGCGAGCCATTTGATGCTAATAAAATCAGAAAAGCACAGGAGAATATTTATAACCTTGGTTTTTTTGATAATGTTTTAATTGATACAGAACAGGTGGATATTGACAGATTGAATTTAATTTTTGAAGTTGTTGAGAGAAAGACAGGAAATATTGGTCTCGGTGCCGGGTATTCAACTGTTGAGGGGCTTGTAGGCTATATTCAGTTAACTCAGACCAATCTTTTTGGTGAAGGTAAAGCTTTTCAGGCAGATGTACAGTTTGGGAATCAGAAAAAAAGTTGGCAATTATCTTATAAAGACCCTTGGTTTTTTGATACTCCCACTTCATTTGGTATTGATCTATGGAACACATTTAAAAATACTGCATATAATAATCAGGGTTATGATCTTGATAGTTATGGTTTCAATCTTACCTTTGGACGTAGATTTGGGTTATTGCATAAGCTTTATTTAACATACAGATATCAGCAGGATAAATACTCAAATATAAGATCTGATCTTGTCTCTGTAGTTCCAGAAGGTGAGAGTCAAATAAGCAGTATAACACCTATGTATGTTTATGACTCTCGTGATGATATTTTTGATGCGAGCCGTGGTTTTTATGCAAGTGCAGCATTACAGTTTGGTGGTGGACTACTGGGCGCTGATTATAATTACATAAAAACAGTTTTGGATTTAAGATATTTTATCCCTTCTTTCTGGAGATTTATTTTTGCTCTGCATGGTAGAGTGGGGCATGCTACAGGTTATCCATGGAGGACAGGCAATTCAATTGTTCCTGTTGCTGAAAAATTTTATGCAGGTGGTACTGATACTGTAAGAGGTTATGAAGAAAGGTCATTGGGTCCAGCTGGTGGTGGTAATTTTTTAATTGTGACCAATTTTGAGTATAAATTAAAAATTGTAGAACGTGTGCTTACCGCAGCGATTTTCTATGACAGTGGTAATTGCTGGGCAAATTTTAGTGAAATTGATTTAACCAATCCTTTTTTATATAGTAGTTTAGGTTTCGGTGTCCGTTTAACTGTGCCAGGCACAGTTATGGTACTGCGGCTTGACTGGGGATATGCTCTTGACAATAGTATGCCTGGCGGTAAAATACATTTTAATATAGGAAACATATTTTAAAATAGTTCAATGATAGTTCCAAAATAGTTATAAAATAGTTCTAATATAGTTTCATACAGCTTTAAAACTATTTAAGAACTATTCTCCAACATTTTTAAAAATATTTTTATTAATAAAAGGAGGACAATATGAAGAAGGTTTTACTAGTAATTTTTACATTTTTGTTTTTAAGTGTATTTGCTTATGCAGAGGAGTTAAAAATTGGGTATGTTGATATTGAAAAGGTTTTTAATCAGTACAGCGGAACAAAGGCAGCAAAAGAAAAATTAAAAAAGGATGTTGAAAAAGAACAAAAAGCACTTGAACAAGAAAAAGAAGCGATAAAAAAAGAGCTTGATGAACTTGATAAAAAAAGTTCAATAATGGATAAAAAACAGCTAAGTGCTAAAAAGGAAGAACTACAGAAAAAAGCAGAACAACTTCAGATGAAGACTCTTGATGTGCAACAAAAATTGCTCACAAGGGAAAAAGAATTAACTTCTAATATAATAGATGAAATAAGAGCCATAATAGCAAAAATAGGTAAGGAAAAGAAATATGATTATATTTTTGAAAAAACAATGCTTCTATATGGTGGGGAAGATATAACTTATCTTGTGATAAAGGCAATCAATGAGCAATAATCATGAATTATGTTTTAACAGCCGGAGAGTTATCAGAAAGAATAAATGGTAAAATAACAGGTAAATCAGATATTAAGATATCGGGTGTTTCGGATTTATCAAATGCTAAAAATAGTGATGTGAGTTTTATTCTGTCACCTAAATACCTTGAATCTGCCATTTCTTCTGCTGCTCCTGTAATAATTTCTGATTCTCTTGAACATATTCAGGGCAAAACAATAATAAAAGTTCAAAATGTGAAAATTGCATATATAAAAGCAATAAATATTTTTTATCCACCAGAATCAATAAAGGGTTATATTTCAAAAAATTCTTCTATTGCTTTAACTGCAAAACTTGGCATAGATGTTTTTATTGATGATTTTGTAGTTGTAAAAGATGATACTGAAATTGGGGATGGTTCTTATATAGGTGCCGGTTCTTTTATTGGGAAAAATTGTGTGATCGGTAAAAATGTACGGATCTTTTCAGGCGTTTCTATTTATGATAGAACAATTATTGGCGATAACACGATAATTCATTCTGGTGTTGTCATTGGTTCTGATGGTTTTGGATTTGTTGAAAATAATGGAGAAATTATAAAAATTCCACAGATAGGAAATGTAAAGATTGGTAAAAATGTTGAAATAGGAGCAAATACAACAATAGATAGAGCTTCTTTTGGTTCAACTTTTATAGATGATGATGTTAAAATAGATAATTTGGTTCAGATAGCCCACAATGTCCATATCGGCAAGGGCACAATCATTGCTGCACAAACGGGTATTGCCGGTTCAACACAAATTGGTAAATATTGTTTGATAGCTGGTCAAGTTGGTTTTGTTGACCATATTACAATTGGTGATTTTGTAAAAATTGGAGCACAAGCTGGTGTTGCAAAGGATTTACCGGACAGAGCAGAAGTCACCGGCTCCCCTGCAAGACCTATAAAAGAATTAAGAAAAGCAGAAGCATATATGATGAAACTTGAAGAGTTATTTAAAAAGGTAAAAGAAATTTATAATAAATTAAATAAATGAAACAACAAACTATAAAAAAAAGTTTTGAAATTAGTGGAATAGGACTTCATCATGGGGGTAAAAATAAAATTATTTTTCATCCTGCTGATGAAAATAGTGGAATTATATTGAATATAAATTCCCACAGCTATAATTTGCATATACAAAAAGTAATTTCTACTATTAGAGGAACCGATGTTTGTTTTAATGGTTTAAAAATCGCGACTATAGAACATCTTCTTGCTAGTATAAAAGGCCTTGGTATAGATAATGTTGTTCTTGAAATTCATGGTAATGAAGCGCCAATTCTTGATGGCAGCAGTAAAATTTTTTGCAATAAAATTTTAAAAAATGGTATAATAAAGCAAAGAAGATTAAAAAAAATATTTGAAATAAATAAACCGATCCTGGTAAATAATAATGATAAACATATTATTGCTCTGCCTTCTGAAACATTTAAAATATTTTATTTTTCTGATTTCAGTTCTTTTTGTATTAAACCTGATTTCTGGGGTGGTTCTATTACCCCTGAATTTTTCCTAAAAAACATTGCGCCGGCAAGGACGTTTGGATTTAAAGATGAAATAGAAATTTTAAAAAATAAAGGCCTTATAAAAGGTGCTACATTGAAAAATGCTATTTTAATTGATAGAGGCAGACCAATTAACACAAAACTGCGTTTTAAAAATGAATTAACAAGACATAAGATACTTGATATAATTGGAGACCTTGCCTATATAAGCGGCTATTTGAAAATATGCATAATAGCATATAAAACAGGTCATACAGAAAATATAATGATGGTGAAAGAGTTGTTAAAAAATATTTATTGAATATTTTTATTTTTCCAAATTTGGAGATCTTCAGATTTTTAGATTTTAGATGTGAAGATTAATAAATGAACAATTAATTGTTAGGAGGTAACCATGATGGATATAAACAAAATTCAAGAGTATCTGCCACATAGATATCCATTTTTACTCATTGACAGAGTTCTTGAGATAAAACCAGGAGAAAAAATAATTGCAATAAAGAATGTTACTATGAATGAGTGGTTTTTTCAGGGGCATTTTCCAGGAAGACCTGTAATGCCAGGTGTTTTGATTGTTGAGGCCATGGCTCAAGCAGGTGGTATTCTTGTTCTAGAGCAAATTAAGGAAGCAAAAGGTAAAGTTATTTATTTTATGACCATAGATGCGGTTAAATTTAGAAAGCCTGTTGTGCCAGGAGATACACTTAGATTTGAAATCACACCTATAAAATTAAAAGGTAACATTGCTAAACTTCATGGGGACGCTTATGTAGAAGATGAAAAAGTTGCTGAGGCGGATATGATGGCAATGCTCAGTGAAGAATAGGAGAAGTAATGATACACGAAACAGCACTTGTTTCAAAAAAAGCAAAGATAGGAAATAATGTCCGTATAGGTGCTTTTACAATCATTGATGATGAGGTTGAAATAGGGGATAATTGTGAGATAGGACCCAAAGTTCACCTTTTAAATGGTGTTAAAATTGGTAATAATAATTATATAGGGGAAGGGACTTTAATAGGCAATGACCCACAGGATTTAAAATTTAAAGGACACAAGACATTTGTTCACATAGGAGATAACAATGTTATCAGGGAATATGTAACCATTCATAAATCAACTGCTGAGGGAAAAGCAACAGTAATAGGCAATAATAATTTTATTATGACTATGGCACATATTGCACATGATTGTATAATTGGAAATCATATTGTTATAGTTAATTATGCCGGATTGTCAGGACATATTCAGGTTGATGATTATGCTTTTATAAGTGGCTTAACCGCAATACATCAAAATGTTCATATCGGTGGGCATTCTATGATAGGTGGTGGTTTGAGAATTGCAATGGATGTTGCTCCTTTTATGCTTGTTGCAGATTATCCGGCAAGAATTATTGGTGTAAATAAGGTTGGTCTTAAAAGAAGAAATTTTTCTACAGAGCAAATTGAAAATATAGAAAAAATATTTAAAATATTTTTTAGATCAGGTTTGCAGTCAAAAGAAGCTATTTCAAAAATAGAAAGTGAAATTCCCCCATCCGAAGAGAGGAATTATTTTATTGATTTTATAAAAAATTCCAAGCGCGGTATTTTAAGATGAAAATAAAAAGAATAGGTCTTATTGCTGGTGGTGGAGAATTGCCTTTTTTATTTTTAAAAAAGGCAATACAAAAAAATATTGATGTTGTTTTATTAAGTATACATGGAGAGACAGATAATAGACTTCATAAATTAGTAGAAAAAAAATATGATATAAAACTCACATCACTTAGTGATATAATAAAGATTTGCAAAAAAGAAAAGATAAAAAAAATTATATTGCTTGGTTATGTAAGGCATTCAAATCTTATTAAAAATATTAAATTTGATTTGAGAACACTTAAAGTTTTATTGCGAGTTAAAGATAAAAGAGCATCAAGTGTTTTAAAAAGTGCTATAAAAGAACTAAAAACAGAGGGTATTGATGTCATTGATTCAAGATTTCTTCTTTCAGATATTATATCTGGTACTGGTTTTTTAACAAAAACAAAAGCAATAAAAAAACATCTTGAAGATATTTTTTTTGGTTATAAAATAGCAAAGAAAATTGCAGCCGCAGATATTGGTCAGACAGTGGTAATAAAAAATAAAGTCGTAATATCAGTTGAAGCAATAGAAGGAACGGATGAATGTATAAAACGCGGTGCCAAACTTGCGGGAGCTGGATTTGTTGTTGTAAAAGTTGCAAGACCAAATCAGGATATGAGATTTGATATTCCTGTGATAGGAATAAAAACTATAAAAATTTTGAAAAAATACAAAGCTGCTGGTATAGCAATAGAGGCAGGAAAAACATTTTTACTTGATAAGGAAAAACTACTCAGTATAGCAAATGATAATAAGATTTTTGTGTACGGAATGTAATATTAATTAATATTCTTTTTTATTGTTCGTTAGTAATGTTCGCTGAATATGTTCATTAAAAATGTTAGTAAAAAAAATGATATTACTTTTTTATTGAATATATCTTAAAACATCAATAAATAACATTTTTTGGAGATAAAATGATTCCAATATCAAAACCACAGATAGGTGAAGAAGAGATACAGGCAGTTACAGAGGTTTTAAAATCAGGCATTATTGCATCGGGTCCTAAAGTGCGGGAGTTTGAAAAAGAATTTGCAGAATATCTCGGAGTTAAAAATGCAATAGCTGTTGCTAACGGAACATGTGCAATTCATGCCGCGCTTTTTGGCGCTGGAATAAAAAAAGGTGATAAAGTTATAACAACCCCTTTTACTTTCATAGCAACTGCAAATTCTATTCTGCATATAGGTGCGGAGCCAGTTTTTGTTGATATTGATCCTGTTAGTTATAATATTTCTCCTGATAAAATAGAAGAAGCGTTAAAATTGGATAAAGATAAAAAAATAAAGGCGATTTTACTTGTACATTTGTATGGACTCTGCTGTGATATGGATAAGATTTTAAATATTGCTGAAAAGTATGGGGTTAAAATCATAGAAGATGCCGCTCAGGGACATGGTGCGAAATATAAAGATAAAATGGCAGGGACTTTTGGAGATGTGGCAACTTTTTCTATGTATGCAACCAAAAATATGACAACAGGAGAAGGTGGCATGGTTGTAACCGATAATGATTCAGTTGCTTCTGAAATCAGAAAGTTTATAAATCATGGTAGCGAAAAACAATATTATCATACCATTCTTGGATACAATTATCGTACCACAGATATAGAAGCTGCTATAGGACTTACACAACTAAAAAAACTTGATGGTTTTAATAAAAAGAGAAGGGAAAATGCAGAATATTTGAAAAATAAACTTTCAAAATTTAGATGGATTATTCTACCTCAATGTGATGACAAATATTTTCATATTTATCATCAGTTCACGATTCGTGTTCTCAATGGTCTTCGTGATGACTTGGAAAAATATTTGACCGAATCAAAAATTGGTTCAAAAATATTTTATCCAATTCCATTACACAAACAGCCATTGTATGAAAAAATTTTTCCTAATATAACTTTGCCAGAAGCAGAAAAGGCAAGTAATGAAGTTTTAAGTATACCCGTGCATCCTGGACTTTCAGAAAATGACCTGAAATACATAACAGAAGTATTTAATGAATTTTCAAGGAGATTATAAGTTGAAACTAAAATTTCTTGACATTCTTGGATTTAAATCCTTTGCAGATAAAACACATATTGAATTCGGAGATGGGATAACCATTATTGTTGGACCAAATGGAGCCGGTAAATCAAATATTGTTGACGCAATAAGATGGGTGCTTGGAGAACAGAGTGCCAAATCATTGCGTGGAAGCAAAATGGAGGATATCATCTTCAATGGTTCTGATGCAAAAAAGACACTTGGTATGGCAGAGGTATCAGTTACATTTGATAATCAGGATAAGACAATAAACATACCGTATAATGAAATAAAAGTAACGAGGCGTTTATACCGATCCGGTGAGAGTGAGTATTTAATCAATGATAATCCTGTAAGATTAAAAGATATAGTTGAGTTATTTATGGATACTGGTGTTGGTATTGATGCTTATTCAATAATTAGCCAGGGAGAAGTGGATAGAATAATTAATAATAAGCCTCTTGAGCGCAGAGAGATTTTTGAAGAAGCAGCTGGAATAACAAAATATATTACAAAGAGAAATGAAGCATTGAATAAACTACAATCAACAGAACAGCATATGTTAAGGATAAATGATATTTTATCAGAAGTAAAAAGACAAGCGGCATCACTTGAAAGGCAGGCAAAAAAGGCTGAAAAGTTTAGAGAACTGAAACAGGAATGTAATGAGATGGAAATTAAAATTTTAAAAAGAAATTTAAATGAAAAATATAAATTATATGAGGAAAATAACAGGCAAAAGGAAGAAATTGAAAAAAAGATACATGATGAAAACATAAAACTTAGTTCAATTGAGAAAAAGGTAGAAGAATTAAAAATAAAGGCTTCGGATTTGGAAAAGGAGATTTTCAGTATAAAAGAAGTTTTTTTAATTGATGAGCAGATGATAAAAAGAATAGAAGATAGTTTGCAGTTCAATCTTGAAAAGAAAAGTGAATTCATCTCTCGTATTGAAGATTTAAAGAAGCAAAATGTTGAAAATGTAGCTAAAATTGAAGGTTTGAAGACGGAGCTAAAAATTAAAGAAGAAAATATAATAAAAAAGATAGATTCAATAAAGATAAAAGAAGATGAATTCAATGAACATGCTCTGAATTTAGAAGAAACACAAAAAAAATATGAAGAAAAAAAGAAAATAAACGAAGAAAAAATAGATTTTTTGAATAAAATTACACAGGAATTTAATGTTTTGAAGAATAATATTTCTGTTCAGGAAACATTGATTAAAGGAGTTGAGGAAAAAATTCTTTTGTTTGAAAGGGATAAGAAAGAAATAGAAGAAAAAATCAAAAGATTAAAAATTGAATTTGAAAATATTTCCAGAGAAAGGATAGTTAAAGAAGATGAGATAAGACAGATCAAAGATAGAGAAGAAAAGTTAATAAAAGAAAAGATAAAAAGACAGGAATTGCTTGGATATTTTGAAGAGACTATAAAGTATTTTTCTCTTAATCTAAATCGTCTGGAAACAAAATTGACTTTTTTAAGAAATTTATATGAGCAGCTCGCCGGTTATGGAGAAGTAGTTAAAAAAATTTTATTTGAATTCAAAGCGCAACTTGAAGACAAAGAAAAAGAAAATATTTCAGGAGTTGTGGGTAATATTGTTAAAGTTAAGTCAAATTATGAGCAGGCAGTGGAAAAAGCATTGAAAGAAGTGTTACAAACAGTTGTGGTTAGAGATGATATTTTTATAGAAGAAATATTCACTCTATATGAAAAGGAAAAGGGAATATTAAATATTATAGATTTAAGTAGTAAAGTAAATTATCGTCATATAATCAATAAATGGAATAATAAAATAAAGCACAGAAAAATTTTAGCACCGTTATTATCTGTTATGGATATACCCGAACAGTTTGAGATCATAAAATTATTTTTTGCTAATATTTTTCTTGTTGAAGATATTAAATCTGCTCGCGAAGTTATAGAAGAAATAAATATAGAAGATGAGTATAAATTATTGACTTTGAATGGTGAAATTATATCAAATTATGGAATATATAGAAAGGGAGAAGGAGAAATTCAATCTGGTATTGGTCTGCTGGGTAGGCAGCGACTTATTGTAGAGATAGAATCCGAAGTCATAACTTCACAACAGCGTTTAAAAGCGATGATGGAAGAGAGAGAAAGTCAGAAAAAAAATATTCAAGAAATAGATGAAACAATAGAAAAGCTCTCTGTTATATACCACAATCAGTATATTGAGATTATCAAAGATGGTGAGCGTATTAAACAAAAAGAAGAAGAGAAAGAAAAGTTATATATCACATTAGAGAAAATTGAAAATGAAAAGATGGTTTTGGAAAATCAAAAAAATGAACTAATAACCAGAAGAGAACTATATGAGAACGAAAGAAAAAAAATGAGCGATGAAATTGATAAATTAACTTCGGAAATAATCGCATTAAAGGATGAAATAAATATGATTGAACAAGAACTCAATCAAAGGAAAAGTACATTAGAAGAAAAAAGAATTGAAATTTTAAAACTTAAAAGCGATTATAATTTTGAAATCAATCAGAAAGAAATGATTTTGAATAGAATTTCTGAAATCCAAAAAAACTATGATGAAATTTTAAAAGAAATAGAAGAATTAAATTTAAAGATAACTCAAATTGATACAGAAAGTAAAGATATGGAAAATAGAAAGACCACTATAAAAACAGAACTTTCAATAAAAGAGAATGAACTAAAACAGAAAATGGCACAATTTGATGCTATAAATACTGAGATAGAAAAAGCAGATTTTGAATTAAAAGAAATGGGTGGTATGAGAGAACAGTTAAAAGAACAGGAGTATGATTTAAAATTAAAAATCAATGAACTTTCAATGGAGATTAAATCAATTTATGAAAAAATTGAGAATGAATTTAAAATTTCACTTACAGAGGATGAGATAAATTCAACAGAAATAACAGAAGAACAATATAAAGAGCTTTCAATGAAGGTTGCAGAATATAAGGAAAAAATGGAAAAATTGGGATTTATAAATCTTGTAGCCATAGAAGAGTATAATGATTTAAAGAAAAGAGAAGAATTTTTGCAGGCTCAGTATGATGATTTGAGTAAAGCGAGGGATAATTTACATAAAGTAATTAAAAAAGCAAATGAAGAATCAAAAGAACTTTTTAATAAAGCATTTGAAGAAATTAGAGTAAGATTTACAGATGTTTTTAAAAAGATGACAAATGGCGGAGATGCTGATTTGGTGTTAACCGATAGTGAAAATATTTTAGAATCGGGCATAGATATAATTGCAAGACCGCCAGGTAAAAGACCACAATCAATAACTTTATTATCGGGTGGAGAAAAGGCAATAACTGCTATTTCTTTATTATTTGCACTTTTTTTAATAAAAGCTAGTCCATTTTGTATAATGGATGAGGTAGATGCTGCACTTGATGATATTAATGTGGTCCGATTTACTAACCTTATTAAAGGATTTAAGAAAACGCAGTTTATAATAATATCCCATAATAAATTAACTATGGAAATGGCTGATATTATTTATGGTGTTTCCATGGAAAAAGCAGGTGTTTCACAGATTATATCGGTTAAACTTGACAAAGCTCTTGAAATGAGTGGGGGCAGTGGTTATGGACAGAACCGTAATTAAAAAATCAATATCCTTTTTAGATAAAATAAAAAATTTTTTTTCATCTGCTGATTTTACAGAGATTGAATCACTTGAGCAAGTATTGCTTGAAGCGGATATAGATGTTGCTATAGTTGATTCTCTTATGGAGAACTTAAAAAATAAAAAAATAAATAATTATAATGATGCTGCTGAATTTTTAAAAAAATATTTTATATCGGAATTATCTGATACGGATACTTATGATAATTTTCTCACTTCGTTTTCTGTTATCATGCTGGTAGGTATAAATGGTTCGGGAAAAACCACAACTGCTGCAAAACTTGCTTATTTTTTTAAAAAATCCGGGAAAAAAATTTTATTCATAGCAGGTGATACTTTTCGTGCTGCTGCAACTCAACAACTAGAAATTTGGGCAGAAAAGACAGGTGTTGAAATAATAAAGGGAAGAGAAGGTGCAGATCCATCATCTGTAATATTTGATGGACTTTCACATGCAAAAAAAGGCAATTATGACCTGATTATCATAGATACCGCGGGCAGAGTCCATACAAAACAAAATCTCATGGCAGAGATTGAAAAGATAAAAAGAACAGTATTGAAATTTATTGATGAAAAAAATCTTTTTTGTTTTTTAGTAATAGATGCAAATACAGGTAAAAATTCATTTAATCAGGCAAAAATGTTCAATGAAGTTTTAAAATTAAAAGGCTTGATTCTTACAAAGATGGATTCAAATTCTAAAGCAGGTTCTATAGTAAAAATAAAAAAAGAGCTTGGTTTACCAGTTAGATTTATAACTTTTGGCGAAAAACCAGAAGATATAGAAAAATTCAATGCTAAAGATTTTGTTGAAAGATTGTTTGAGTAAGTAAAAATAGTTTAAAAATAGTTCATAAGTAGTGCAGAAATAGTTCGTAAGTAGTTCGTAAATAGTGCAAAAATAGTTCATAAGTAGTTCGTAAGCAGTAAAAACTATATTAAAACTAAGTTAAACCAAATTGAAGGTCAGGAAATCTGATATGAAATGGGTTTTTTTAGATAATAAAGTTTTAGACGATGATATACTTTATAATCTTCAATATAGATTGCGGTTGCCAAATTATCTTATAAGGGTTTTTGTAAACAGAGGGCTTGATTCCATTAATAAGATAGAACAGATTTTTATGATAGATGAGGCTCATCTGGATTCTCCTTTTCTTCTAGAAGATATGGAAAAAGCAGTTAATAGAATTGAAAGAGCAATGAAAAACAAAGAAAAAATTGTAATTTACGGTGATTATGATGTTGATGGAGTGACAGCTATAGTAATACTTTTGAATTTTTTCAGGGAATATCTTGATTATAACAATATTGATTTTTATATCCCCCATAGACAGGAAGAAGGATATGGACTAAATATTGAGGCAATAAAAATTTTAAAAAAACATAACACATCGCTTATAATAACAGTTGACTGCGGAATAAATGCAAAAGAGGAAATTAAATATTGCAACGAACTCGGTATAGATGTAATAATAACGGATCATCATATACCAGATGAGGATAAAATACCCCAAAATGCATTTGCAATTATAAATCCAAGGGTTTCCAAAAAATATCCGGATAAGGATTTAAGTGGTGTGGGTGTGGCGTATAAACTTTTATGCGGTCTGGCAGAAAAAAAAGGGATTAAGATAGATGATGAATTTCTTGATTTTGTTGCACTTGGCACGGTTGCCGATATAGTGCCTATTTCAAATGAAAATAGGATAATAATAAGGCGTGGATTAAAAAAATTAAGAAATACAGAAAATCCAGGCCTCATTGAACTTAAAAATATTGCTGGTATTACTAATGATACAGATATATCCACTTATCATATTGGATATATTCTTGGACCAAGAATAAATGCAGCCGGCAGAATTGAACACGCCAATCAAGCAGTATTACTTTTTATTTCAAAAAATTTGGACGAAATAAAAAATATTGCACAGAATCTTAATCTGACAAATGAAGAAAGAAAAAGACAGATGAAAAAGATAGAAGAAGAGGCAATCTCTCAATTGAATAATACTTTTAGACAGGATGAGGATTTTATAATTACTCTTTACAATGAATCTTGGAATGCTGGTATAATAGGACTGGTCGCTTCTAGAATCACTAAACAATTTAATAGACCCACTTTTGTAATGACAAAAAGTGAAGATGGTTTTGTTCATGGAAGCGGAAGGAGTATTCCTTCAGTTAATCTTTATGATGTTTTAAAAAATGTAGATAAGTATCTTATAAAATATGGCGGACATAAACTGGCAGCTGGAATTTCACTCAAATTTGAAGATATTGAAAATTTTAGAAAACATTCAAATGATTATCTTAAATTAACAAAAAAACCGGAAGATTTTGAGCCACAGTTATTTATTGATACAAAAATAAAAGAAAATATAAATTTTAAAGATATAAAATTGCTTGAGAAATTAAAACCATGGGGGGTGGGAAATCCGGAACCGGTTTTTGTGGCAGAGGATGTTTTTATTAAAGAAGTTAAACATTATAAAAATAATACAATGAAGTTTTATGGTATTTTAAGAGATAGATATTATAATTTCATATTATATAATTGTTGTGAAGAAGATAAACAAAAAATTCATCAGGGCCAGATTGTAAATATAGCTTTCACACCAATAATAAATGTATGGAACGGCGAAGAAGAAATGGTTTTTGAAGTCAAGGATGTGCAGGTGTGAGAGATAGAAGAAAATAGTTTGAACATAGTACAGAAATAGTTCCAACATAGTTCTAAAATAGTTCAAACATAGTTCAGAAATAGTTTTTATTATTTACGAACTGTGTTCGGGCGTTTTTAAATGAACATAAATTGAATACTGAAAATTGAAAATTTAACCATAAATCATTTGTAATTTTTGATAAATTAATAGGAGGTGTATTATGAAAAAAATATTAATGGTATTTTTTTTAATTGTGGGCTTTGCTTTTGTTCTTTCAGCAGGAGATTATATCGGTTATATGACGAGTGGGAGTGATGGAAAAAATAGAAGCGTGGTAATAATAAATACAGTGACAGGTGATTTTGAGGTTTACGATATTGATAATAAAGCATTTGACAGAAAAGAAAATGAGATATATTATGATTGTATAAGATATAACAGGACGACAAATACCAGGGAAATAATAAAGATAAAAATTCCAGAAGGGAAATAGTGTTAACATGGTTCTAAAATAGTTCCAACATAGTTCAGAAATAGTTTTTACTACTTATGAACTACTTACGAACTATTTTGGAATGTTTGTTAATTAATGTAGGAGGTTTTTATGGAATTCTATATAGAACCTTTTGCAATTTATGTAACTGCACTTATTGCTGCTATACTTTTCTGGATTATGTTTTTACGTTTGTTTAATATAAAAAGCACTGCAATTGCAATGACCCTTGGTTATTTTTCTCTTGTCGGATATGGTATAATAAATGGATGGAATCCTGTTGTACCTGGTGCATTTGAGCCGAGCGCTTCTGAAATTGTAACATTATCAATGCCTGCTGCATTACTCAGAAGATATCTTATGGATTTTGAATATTTAACATTGGTTGTTTGTGCTGTACAGTATTGTATTATTGGATGGCTTTTTGACCTTATCATGGGGTCAATATTTGGAAGTAATTGAGATATAAATATGTTTAATAAAGATGTTTTGGAATGATGTTTGGAAAGGATATTTTATGATGATGTTAAAGTGTCATATTTTCCAAACATGTTTTTCAAACATTTGTTTCAAACATTTTCACTAAACAAATTTATAAAAATCCTACATCGTACATTTTACATCTTACATATATTCATCTTCTATATATAACTCCTATTTTTGGGCAATATTTTTCTACTGGGCATTTTGAACAAAGGGGAGATATAGATAAGCATATATTCTGACCGAATAAAACAAGATAATTATTAATTTTTTTCCAGTATTTTTTAGGTAATATTTTTCTTAACTCCATTTCTGTTTCATCGGGCGTTTTTGTTTTTACATATCCCCAACGGTTGCATATTTTATGGACATGGGTATCAACACATATACCCATTTTATTAAAAGCAACGGTTAAGACAAGATTTGCAGTTTTTCTGCCCACCCCAGGGAGAGAAAGTAAATCTTTAAGATTATTAGGGACTTTGCCGTTAAATTCTTCCAGGATTTTTTTAGTGACATTTATTATTGCTTTTGCCTTGTTATTGTAAAAACCAGTTTTGTAAATAATTTTTTTTAATTTTTTTACAGGTAGTTTTAGTATCTGTTGTGGAGTTTTTGCTGCTTTATACAGGTTTTTCGTTGCTATTTCAGTTGTTTCATCTTTTGTCCGCAAAGAAAGAAGACAAGAAATCAGGACCCAATATGGGTCATTTAATTTTTTATTGAAACGCTCCAAAACTGGCTGCTCATATTTTTTTATGCTCTGTTTAACTTTTTTAATTACTATATCTATGTTTTTATTTGATACCATGTTTTGCCTCTTGATTTTAATAAAATAACATAAAAATATTTATTTAACAATAAAATGTAGAGTCGCTCTAAAACGATATCTCTGCTGGGCAATGATTAGAATTTTAAATTAAAATTGACAAATTTTTCATTTATAATAGCAATAATTTGTGTTAAAATAAACTTAATAAATTAATTATTGATTTTTAGTTTTTTTTAAATATTTATTTTTGTAAGGAGAGGAATGAAAAAATCTATTATTTTTTTTGTTTTATTTTTAATTCAATTAATATTTTGGCAAAAAATAAGGGGTAGGAAAATGTAGTTTTTTTTGATGTTTCTGTTTTTCCACCTGCACAGTTGTTTAATTTGCCCCAAAAAACAGTAAATGGATTGCATATAAGTATTTTTTATGGAAAAACCTATAATATGAATGGCCTTGGTGTGGGTTTTGTCCATAATATAGAAAATAATTTAACAGGTGTTGATGTTGAACTCGTCAGTATAACTGGAAATATTGTTAAGGGGGTTACGATAGGATTGGTAAACTGGACAGAGACATTGTATGGTTTACAATATGGATTTTTAAATAAAAGTAATGAAGTAAAAGGAGTTCAATATGGCAGCATAATATAGCCAAAAAATAACGGGACTACAGATTGGATGGTTAAATATATGTGAAGATTTAGCAGGTATACCCATTGGATTTCTTAATATTGTAAAAAATTGGGAGTTGGATTTTAGCATTGCCTATACAGGTAAGACTTTTTAAAATTTTGAATCGTGTTCAGGCAAGGAGTTTTACATTATATTTAATGTTGGGATTGGTTCAATGGAAGAAGGTTTTGATGGTGTGCCAATATTAGATAGGGAAAATTTTAGAATAGGGTATGGGGCTGGAGTTAAAATTGGTGGAAAAGGAGCCGGTAGTTCAAGGCTTGAAATTTTATATGTTTATGCACATAGAATAAATCCAGAACATATTCCTTCTAATTTTGCACATTTTATTGAATTTAAATTTATGCCATCAATTGGGACAGATATATTTGGTGTTTTTACGGGGTTTATTATGAAATACATGATTTTTGATACGGTTTCTAAATTTGATATTTCACCTAAAATTCAATTTGATGGAACACTGGGTATAAGATTGTGTTTAAATTTTCAATTAATAGGGGAAAAGAAACGTAAATCTGAAAAGATAAATTAACTTTATAACCTAATAAATTTTAAGAGGTTACATTAAAAAAAGTTGAAAAAATAACTATTGATGATAAAATATTATATAAAATAAAAACCAGGAGAAAAAAATGAGAAAATCTATTTTGTTTGTAATTCTAGCATTAGCAGTATTTATTATTTTTTCAACATGTACTAAAAATGAAACAACTCCAACTTCACCTGCTGCAACAAATACACCAATAAATACGCCAACAAATACACCAACTAACACACCTTTTGATTGCAGCGGTGTAATAAACTTTCCAGACCCAAATTTGGAAGATAAAATAAGACAAGCAATAGGTAAACCAATAGGGGATATTTATGCATCAGATTTAACTGGATTGAAAAATCTGGATGCTTCTTCAAGTAATATTACAGATATTACAGGACTTCAATGTTGCACAAATCTAGAAATACTTGACCTTTCTTTTAATAATATAAGCAACATAAGTGCGTTAAGCGAGTTAACTAATCTGATATCACTTTCCCTTATTTTGAACAACATAAGTGATATAAGTGCATTAAAGGGGTTAACTAAATTGCAATATCTTTATCTTATTTCTAACAATATTAGTGATATAAATGCGCTGAAAGGATTAAATAACCTACAAACTCTCGAACTTACTGACAATAATATAAGCAATATAAATGATATAAGTAATTTAACTAACCTGCAACAACTCGGACTTGCTGTGAATAAAATAAATAATATAAATGCACTAAGCGAGTTAACTAATATGCAATATCTTAATCTTTCTTCCAACAATAACATAAGCGATATAAGTGTGCTTAGTGGGATGACTAAATTGTATTATCTTGGCATTGCTTTTAACAAGATTAGCGATATAAGTGTATTAAGCGGTTTAACTAATTTACAAGAAATTGATCTTTCTTACAACAATATAGATAATATAAGTCAGCTAAGTAGTTTAACTAGTCTACAATATCTTCTCCTTTCTTCCAATAAAATAAGTGATATAAGTGTATTAAGCGGTTTAACCAGCCTGCAATATATTGACCTTTCTAACAACAACATAACCGATATAAGTGTATTAAGTGGGTTAATTAATCTTAAATATCTGAACCTTTTTACAAATAAAATAAGTGATATAACTGCATTGGTTACAAATTGTGATGCTGGTGGGCTAGGGTCAGGAGATTATCTTAATTTAAAGGCCAACCCATTAAGCCAACAAGCAATAGATAAAGACATTCCATACTTAAAAGACAATGGAATTAATGTAACCTATTAAAAATTGGAAAAAATATTTTATTATTGAATACATATGGGTTAACACCTGTAGTTTATATATGACGACATAGTTCTTTCCATTTTAAAGAAGTATTAGCTAAGTGGTCTAGTCGGTATAATAATACTATTCGTGTGAAAATACTTTTTTGTTGTTAAAGCATTTTATATTACAGGAGCATGTTGTTGATATTTAAGGATACAAGGTTTTTTAATTTAAATATAAGAAAATTAAATATTACATACTTTTTTATTAGAATCCATGTTACAAAAAAATTGACATTTAATCGTTTATTCAGTATAATTTTACTCACTATTTTAAATAAAATCCTTTATTAAATACAAATAAATGGAGGTGTTGTGTGGGTGTATTTTTTGGTTATATAATAAAATGGTGGTTTATTTCAGTAATTATTGGAATAATCGCCTTTCCTATAAGTTTTGTTCTTTTAAGAAGGTCATATGAAAAGGGATATATGTTTAGTAAAGTAATAGGTCTTTTCTTACTTGCATATTTTTCTTGGCTTTTTGGTTTTATTAAATTTACCACAACAACAATAATAATTGTTGCTTTTCTTATATTTGGATTATCTATTTATTTGTTTACTAAAAATAAACAGGAAATGCTT
>JAOAIN010000025.1 GCA_026414685.1 Candidatus Goldiibacteriota bacterium | reverse complement strand
CACCTTTTTATTTCTTACTTTATCAAGTTTCTTATTTATCTGTTTTTCAATTTCAAGAACTATTTTCAATGCTTCATATGCCTGTTCAGGGGTTACTTCTACTTTTTGTTCTGATCTAACCGCGGCAATGAAGGCTTTTATCTCTTTTGCAAGTGGTTCTTCTTTTGACATCGGATATACTTCCAGTTCCATCATATCATTCCAAGAAATCTTTCTATCACCTGATAAACCTTCTTTTAATTTATAAACTTTTATTGATTGTCTTATGTAATCAATTGACATATAAGCATTATTTTCAAAAACTCTTATTTTTCTAATCTTTTTAGGACTGACTCTACTGGCAGTAATATTTGCAACAGAACCATTTTTAAATTCTATACGCGCACTCGCCATATCAATGTAATCTGTAAGTATAGGAACTCCTATTGCATCTATTTTTTTAACAGCGCTATTTACAAGCTGCAAAATAATATCAATGTCATGTATCATAAGATCAAGAACCACACTTATATCCGTGGAACGTGCAGTAAAAGGTCCTAATCTATTTGCTTCTATTAGAACTGGTACCTTTTTTAACTGCTGTAATTTTTCTATAGCCACATTGAATCTCTCTATATGTCCGATCTGTAAAATTACTTTATGTTTTTTATATAATCTTAATAATTCTTTCGCTTCTGTCGCCGTAGATGTCATTGGTTTTTCAAGCAAAATATGTTTCTTATTTTCTATAAAAAACTTTGAAATTTTATAATGTAAAGAAGTAGGGACTGCTATTGAAACAACATCCACCATATTTACAATTTTTTTATAATCATTAAAAAAAGAAGCACCATATTTATCGGCTATTTCTTTGCATTTATCAGCAACATCCGCAACACAAGTTAATTTAACTCCCGGAGTGTTTGCATAAATACGTGCATGATGCTGTCCTAAACTACCCACACCAACAACTCCTGCTCTTATTATTCTATCCATTTCTTATTTCACTCTCCAACTTTAACTTTTTAAATTTTTCCAGAGTTTTCTTCAAACACCCTATTTTCAAATATATGCCATCTTCTCTATCTTGTCTTTCAAATACAACACCTTCTTTATAAAATATATCAATCAGTCCTGATTTATTCAATGGAATAAAAATATTTTTCTGAACAAAATACTTTTCAACATTCTTTTGAATTTCATCAATGAGTTTATCAATGCCTTCGCCAGTTTTAGCAGAAATAAATATACCATTATTTTTATTTATTATAAATTCTCTTTTATCCGCACTTAATTTATCAATTTTATTATAAGCTTCTATTATAATTTTTCCATTATATGAGTCAATTTCTTTTAAAACCTCATAAACAACATCTTTGCGCTCCTGCCAGCCATCTTCACTGATATCTATAATATGAAGTATGATATCAGCTTCTTTAACCTCTTCAAGTGTTGCACGAAAAGCTGCTATTAACTGAGTGGGAAGACGTTTTATAAATCCAACAGTATCTGAAAATAAAATTGTATAGCCATCGGGTAAAGTAAATCTTTTGATTTTAGGATCAAGTGTTGCAAAAAGTTTGTCTTCACTCAATTTGCCAGCATTAGTCATTCTATTTAAAAACATCGTTTTACCTGCATTGGTATAACCCACAATTGCAACAAGCGGGACAGGTATTGATTTTCTTCTTTCTCGCTGCTGTTCGCGTATTTGCTGCACATTTGATAATTCTTTTTTTATACGCTGTAAACGAATTTTAATTTTTCTTTTATCAACTTCCAGTTTTGTCTCACCTGGTCCCCTTGTCCCAATACCACCTGTCTGTTGCATGAATTCTGTACCCCTTCCTGATAAACGTGGCAAAAGATAAAGTAACTGCGCATATTCAACTTGTAGTTTACCTTCCTTAGTATGGGCTCTCTGACTAAATATATCCAAAATTAACTGGGTCCTGTCAATGACCCTTTTACCAAATATATCTTCAAGGTTTCTTACCTGAACTGGTTTTAATTCATTATCAAATATAACCAAATCAATATTATCAATATATTTTTCTTTTATCTCTTCTGCTTTGCCTTTGCCAATATAATACGCAGGTGATATTTCATATCTTTTCTGTTTTATAACATCAATAACCACGCCACCTGCTGTGTCAACAAGACCTTTCATCTCTTCTATATCATTTTCCACTTCTTTTATGGATTCACGACTAAATACCTTTATTAATAATACCTTTTCCATGATTGTTTCATATTATACAACAAAAAATACAAAATTCAATGAAATCTTAATAATTTAATATTCTAATTAAAATTTAAGTAATAAAAATATGAAAATTTTAATATATAATATATTATTTTTATCTTAAATCGCAAATCTGAAATTTTATTTCTTGCTAGCCCATATCCCTGCAAGAATTGAAGCAGTTATCACACACCATGTGGCAAACAAAGCAGATGGCAGTGCAGCTGCAGCAGAAAAATGTTTAAGTGCTAAAACAGCTCCCAAGCCGGCATTTTGCATGCCAACTTCAATAGAAAGTGTTCGTTTTTTATCTTCTGAAAATCCATATAGTATTCCTGCCAAATATCCACCCAGAAGTCCTAAAGTATTTAATAAAAACACAGCTAAAAAAACAATGAGAGTAACATTTATAAGTTTATCTTTATTGAGAGCAACTATCAGTCCACATATAAATGCTATAAAAAGTGTTGATAAAGCAGGAAAAAAATCAATTATTTTCATCACATAATTTCTCAAATAATGTTTTATTGTAAGGCCCACAACAAGTGGGATAACTACCATTAAAAGAATTGAGCGAAACATTGCCCAAAAATCAACTTGCATGAATGTTTTTGCAAGTATGTAGGTGAATGTAGGGGTTAAAACAGGCGCTAAAAATGTAGAGCATGTTGTAATTGAAATTGAAAGCACCACATCTGCTTTTGCAAGATATGAAATTACATTAGAAGCCATTGCGCCTGGAACAGAGCCAGCAATTATAAGGCCAAGAGCATATTCATTAGGTAATTTTAAAATTTTTGCAATCAAAAATGACGTTAAAGGCATGATTGCAAATTGAGCAAGTGTCCCAAATAAAGGTAATTGTGGTTTTTTAATTATTGGCAAGAAATCTTCTGGATTTAATACAAAACCAATCCCCAGCATAGTAAACATAAACATGTAATCAAGGTACGGCTTAAAAATTGTAAGTGCTGGTGGATAAAAATAACCAATGGCAACCGCAAGTAAAGTCCATAGCACAAGTAATTTAGTAAACCACTGAAAAATTTTGTTTAGCATATTAATATTTATTTAATATACATATCTTCTTTAATTTTAAGTTTACGTAATATAAAATCTTTTACTTTTAATGAAATTTTATAACTCTCCCTTGCTTCACGTAAAGTTGGAATATAAAACTCATCAGGATATCTGATTTCAATTGCATAAGAAGTTAAATCTCCAATTTTTATTTTTTTAAATTCTTTATCTTGTTCAGCACAAAGTTTTAATAAAAAATCTAGGTTATGAGTCCTTTTAAAATCAATATTTTTTGCGGTCAAATACGCTTTTAAAAGTTTTTCAACAAATTGTTGGCAATGAAAACAAACAGAACTTGTTACTATTTCCTTATTGGGGAATGTTAACTCATGCTCAACTGTTTTAAAATCTTCAAATGCTTTTATTAGCCATTTATTTACTTTATCACCTATCATAAGGTAACACCATCTTTTAACGCTTCTCTGACAACACTTCCGATAAAATTTTTGTAATAATTAATTTCTTTCTGGCATTTTACAATAATATCTGCATCAACGTAAGAATCGGCCAATTTTTTTCTAATACTTCTAGCAATTTCTCTTTTTTTATTAAATGATATTTTTTGTTTAATTATAATTAAAATATCCCAATCGCTATTATATTTGTTATCCCCCCGCGCTCTTGATCCAAAAAGAATTATATCTTTAACCGACATTTTCATAGATTTTAAAATATTTAAAATAATTTGTTTTATTTCCTGTTTTGATAAATTTGCAAACATAAATATCTCCAAAAAATTATAAATTTATTTATTTTATATAATTATATCCTTTAATTTATTTGCGTCAATGATTTTCTCATAAAGTTAAAAAAGTATAATATAATTATTGACTTTATATTACATATAATTTACTATTTTTTAATAGTAATAATCTAATACAAAAATTTATATATAAAAACAATTAAGAACTATAGTTTCCCGCTTTCGTGGGAATAACATATACACGATGCAATAGTGTAAAAGTTAAATTCCTGCGGAAGTAGGAGGCAATAAGTTATTTTGTATCCTTTGTAAATAAAGGGGCAAAAAAACAAATGAAAGTAAAGAAAAAAGTAAAGCAGTCAATAGTTTTATCTACCACAACAATCCTGATTGCTATAATTATATTATTTGCTTTCTTGTTATTTTTCAGTTATGGTATAATTCCAGAATCACGGTTTAGTTATCTACAATATCAATTCTTTAATAATATTAACTTACCATTAAAAAATATATCACTTTTAAATCATAAACTTTTATTTCCACCATATTTTATATATTATTTAATTGTGATATCCTTAATATGTGTGGTTTTATTTAAATTCTTCTCAAAATCAGCTATAAAAACATGTTTATCACACCATTTAAAGTCAGGCGCCGGCGATGTAATACATAGGTCTTCTCTGAAACAATTAAACAACAAAATGATTTTTATTTTCATTTTTATTTTTATTTTTTTTATTCACGGAGTATTTATTAACCTATTTCTGAAAGAGAAATTTTTTCTTTTACAGTTCTTTTTATTTATAACAGAAATGACCATATTTCTTTTTATTGCCGCCATATTGGATAAAAAAAATAAAATAAATTATTTTGATATTAAACATTTGACTGGGGATGAAATAAAAACATTACTTTTATTTTTTATGTTATGTCTTGTATTATACACTTTTGACTTGAAATCATGGAAATATTCTTATATAGAAGATGAATGGCCATTTTTTGATTTTATTAAAGGCAATTTATCTGAAATCTATAAAATAAATTTCTTTTCTGGTTCAGGTGTCTATGGGTATCACCCTGTTTCATCATCTGTTTGGCAGGCAATAATTATGTTTTTTACAGATAAAGGAATATTTGGCTGGAAATTAAGTTCAGCAATTATTATCCCGCTTTCAATAATACCTTTTTATCTTTGGAATAAAATGATTTTCAATAGAAGTGTTGCAATTATCGCCACAGTAGTATTTGTCTTTTCAAATGCAATGCTTGGATTTGCACATTTAGGGTATAACAATATTCAGTCAATATTTTTATATGTTGGTGTTTTATGTTCGTTGGAACTTGCAATACAAAAAAAATCTCATTTCTGGTTTTTTGTTTCTTCTCTATTTGCTGGTCTTGGTTTTTATACATTTTATACGGCAAGAATTATTATTTTGATTGCCGTTTTATACTTTTTCTTGCATCCACTGAAAAAACAAATACGTAAAAGTCAAATAATGTTCTCGTTGCTTGTTTTTTTATTGATAATCTCCCCTACTATTTTGGAAAAAAACTTTATAAACAAAATGTTAAATCAGTCCCTAATTGCAGGTAGTGAAATAAAAAACCCAAGCGAAAGATACATTTATATTATTTTAAATTTCATCCATTCATTTTTTGCTTTTTTATATAAATACAAAAATACGCATTATATAATTGATGGGCTTGTAGATATTTTTTCAGCAATCGGCGTTATCACAGGTTTAATATGGATTATTTGCTCTTTTTTGAAGGACTGGCGTGCAAAATTTTTATCAATAACATATATTATTTTAGTATTTTTTATTGGTGGGTTACAGCAATATGATTATCCTGTTAATACCCGTCTGTATTTTTTAGTTCCTTCACTTGCAACTATCGCAGGAGTTGGTCTTTCAAGGTTAGCAATACTTTCTATTTATTTTAACAAAAGTAAAAAATTTCATTATTTTATTTTATTTATATTCTGCACCATTATTATTCTAAACAATTTATATACATTTTATATAAAAATGCCACAAAAATTTTATTTTTTTAAGCAGGCATATATTATGAAAACCATACAAAAATATAAAGGAATACAAAAAATTCTTGTCATTGATGGCATAAGCAATTTCAGGAGGATGATTGAATTTTATGAGCCAAAGAATAAAATTATTTATTCTGACTTATATAATTTTGAAAAATTATTAAAAGATGATTTTGTAAAAAATAGTATTGTTATTTTTGATGATTTAGCAGCAGATAGAATAACAGAAATAGAAAAACAAATTAAACCAGAATATATTATTGATAATTTAAGAAAAAAGATTTCATTGTATATTTTTGATTTTACAGATGATGAGAGATATAAAAAATTTTATGAATTATGGAAGGGAGAATATTAGTTTTTGTTTTATAAGTTTATTAATTTCCTGCACCATTGATGCTATACATTGCCTAAATTTTTTTGATTCAACCCATATTAACTACAAGATTGCTTCGCAAAACTCATAAACAGGGAAAAAGAAATCAGAAGTGATTATTTGTTTTGCTCGCAATGACAGACTTTATTAATAATTTTGTGGAAGTAAAAAAAAGGTGATAATTAAAGTAAAAAAAGTTAAATACTAACTAAGCAATTTGGCTTTTTAATATCATAATAATATTTTTAGATCTATAAACTTGTGAGTAAAGGTCATCTATCAAAAGAGTGGGTATTTAAATAAAACAGGGGGGGAGAAATAATCCTCCCCCTGTTCAAATATATTATTCAATTAAAAAGAAAATCCAATATCAAGTGCAGCAATCAAGCCACCAAAATCAAATGGCAAATCATCTCCATTTGTATCTTTTAAAACATCTCCTTTTGTTAAACCCATTGCTGCATTGTCTTCTGTTGCTTTCATTTGTGCCACATTTGCTAACCTATATCCAATTTGTAAACCAACTGATATCAAGGGTGTAACTGCCATTTTTGCCTTTGCTATTATATCAGCAGTAAAACATCCCCCTTCAAATTTGGCTTCATTATTTACAGTATACGCTCCAAATTTTACAGATGCTTTCATAGCGGCACTTGCCAGCCCATATCCAAAATATGCTCCACCGCCAATAGAAAATGAAGAACCAGGTAAAGAAATCATATATGATAATCCACCTAGAATAGGTATTAACGAGCTACTAAATTCATATTTTATAAAATCACCAGTAGATTCGTCTTTCACATCAATCAAACCATTTATGCCAAGCAACATTTCAATTTGCGGACCTATTAAAAGACCTGGTATAGGCGAATAACCAATGTTTGACCCAATAATAAACCCTTGCGTTATATGATTCTTTGTCAATTTAACACTTGATGGCAAAGGTCCTAGCGCATCAACAATTGTATCAATCTCTTTATTTACTTTTGTCATAGCAACAGTTGTATAACCACCAAAAACAGAAATTTCAAATCCAGCAAAAGAGCTTGCTGCAAAAACCATAATTAAAGTAATAATAGCCACAAATTTTTTCATTTTTTACCTCCTGTTTAATTTTAACTAATTAAAAAAATATCTTCTCACCTCCTTTCAATATGTTAAATAATTATATATATAAATAAATATAAAAACAATAAAAATTTAAGTTTAATAAAATATATTGTCTCAGCCTCATCCTCTTACGTATAGTTCTATGAGCATTATTTTATATATTAAATTGATTTATTATTCATATCAAATCTTCAATTTTAATTTTAGTCATAAACAACCAAACAATAATATATAATAAAAAATTCAATAGCAATTCATAAACTATCTTTGTAAATTTATTTTAATTTACTCAAAAATAAAATTTATCTCTGCATTTATTTGCATTTTAACTTTGTATTTTTCTATTTCTGTCGTTAAAATTTCGTATGACAT
>JAOAIN010000216.1 GCA_026414685.1 Candidatus Goldiibacteriota bacterium | reverse complement strand
CAGGTTAGTGTAGGCAAAAGGAGCATGTCGGGGCCCATATCCCCGTTATCAATGTGGACAAATATAAAAGCGAACGAATACGCTTTAGCTGCTTAAATGCAGCACCTCTTTGATTTCTGTGCCTGCGGGAAATCAAAGGGGTCCATCAGCAGGCTGCGTAACGTTGCCTTCTCCTTGCAACGTTATTAAGAATTATGGAGAGTAGTGGTTTGTTATCCTGTCCGGAGGAGAACAAACCGCGAAATTAAATTCCGGAATAAACATGTAGCGCCTTTGCTAAAACTAGTCTGGACGTGGGTTCAAATCCCACCGCCTCCACCAGAATTTGTTTTAACTTTATTAAAAATTAATTTTGCTAACTAGTTAAAACTTTAACGATGGTATGAAAATTAATTAATAAGATGAAAAGTTTGCCCAACTTTGATTTAACAAAAGCGGAAAATTTTTGTAATTTTAATGATTTATATTGAAAGGTAATGTTTGCTGAGAAATTGTTGATATGATTTATTTTTTGTTCCCTTATAATTTATTTTGATTCTCTGACGTTAATAAATTGTATAACAGTGCCTATGGGGAAAGTCAACTATCAATAACAAGTTAAAATCAAAACAAGTGAAAAAAAAGATTTTCTTCTATTATTGCTTAAAATTATTTATATTACATTTTAAGTTATAAAATATTTTAAAACATTTTTTTGGTAAATCCTGAAAATATAGTATTATAATAAATATACAAAAAGAGAAATGTTATTGGTTATGAAAAGATTAAAAAGGAAAAAAGTAAAAAAGAAACAAAATGTAGTTGAAGAGAAAAAAAGAAAACTGTATGTGAAAAATCTACACGTAGAACCTATCATAAAACTTTTATTCAGCGAGAACTTTTTGAAAAACCACCTGCCCAGGAGCAAAAAAATACCATTCAGAAAAACCAACTTATTGGTTTTTGGCATAGTTGTAATAATTATTGTTTTGATCCTGTTTATAATAAGAATAATTCCTGGTTTGAAGAAAGCCACAAAAAATACAAAATCAACGTCTGTTGTTACTTCTGCCACAGCAGTTAATTTAATATACAACAGATAAAACAGGAAAATGTGGCTACAGAAAAAAACCAAACCTATAGCAGTAAAAAAGCAGATAAAAGTTGAAATCTATTTTCCTTCAAACAAATGGGGAATTCAGAATCTTTCAGTAAAAGAATAAGATAAATTAAATATACTTGGTTAATGAATTATCAGAAGATAAACCTCGGAATGGTTTATTGATATAAGGTTATGCAGATAGAGCTGGGTTGTGTCCTTTTAATATTTGAGAAAAGAGCAAAGAATATTGCATAATATGTATCAGAGAAAACAGGAATTGAATTAAATAAAAACACAGGGAAAAGGTGAGGTTTTGGAAGGATCTGAGGGAGTATCAAATTCTTTATTTAGAAAAATATAAGGAATAAAGAAAGAATAAACCAGTTTAATAAAATTTTATAAAAATCAGTCCATATTATGAAAACCATTTTTATATTAAAAAACTATTGACAAAATAATTTTTTCAAATATAATTTTATTAATTATTTCAACGATAAAAGGGTAATTATAAAAATGCTATTTGTATAAATAATCATATAAAATCATATAAAAAGTGTCGCCGCCTCACTCCTCAAGATATACCCCCTTATATCATTTGCCATAGAAATATGGCTCACGCCTATGATGGCGGCGACACAAATTTCATAAAAATATTGACATTTGTTGATTGCTGATTAATGATTGAAAATTATACTTAAAAAATTAGGCTAATATAGTTTTTATTATTTTTAAACTATTTATGAATGTTTTCTTAAATATCTTAGAACTATTTTTATATATGAAAAAATAGATATTTCACTACAAAGATTGCGGCGAGAATATACATCAGTATAGAAACTTCCTTTGCTTTACCTGTTAACACTTTAATTACCGGATAAGAAATTATACCAAAAGCAATTCCATCTGCAATTGAATATGTTAGTGGTACTCCCATAATTGTGAGATAAGCAGGTATTGATTCTGATAAATCTGAAAAATCAAGTTTTATAATATTTTTCAGCATTAAAAATCCAACGAGTATAAGAGTCGGAGCAATCACAGGATAAATTATATTATTTTCAGAAAGAGTAAATCCACCACCAATCATTTTAACAAGTGGATAGAACAAAAGTGCTAGTAAAAATAGCAAACCAGTTATGATATTTGCAAGTCCAGTTTTTGCACCCTGAGTGACTCCTGCATTACTTTCTATATAACTTGATATAGTAGAAGTTCCTAGCATAGCACCAAGCGATGTTCCAAGAGCATCCACGAAAAGTATTTTTGAAGCACCGGGTATTTTATTATTTTTTATAAATCCACCTTCTTGTGCAACACCAATTATTGTTCCTATAGTGTCAAAAATTTCCATATAAAGTAAAATAAAAACAACAAGCCAAAAATTAAAATTTTTTAAGAATGAAAAATCAAATTTTAAAAAAACAGGAGCGATAGATGGTGGTGGACTGATAACACCTGTAAATTTCACAATACCCATAATAATCCCAATTATGGTTGTAATCAATATTCCTATAAGGAAACTTCCTTTTACCTTTTTAACAAGAAAAGCAGAAGTGATGAATAAACCAATTATTGCAAGTATTACTGCTGGTGATTTTAAATCACCGATTGCAACTGATGTAGAAGGATTGCTTACAATAATCCCTGACCATTTAAGTCCAATAAAACCTATAAAAAGACCTATTGCAACTGCCATTGCTTGTTTTAATGATTCAGGTATGGAGTCAATAATAATCTCACGTAATTTCAGGGAAGTGAGAATGAGAAACAAAAGTCCTTCAATAAAAACTGCAGTGAGTGCTGCCTGCCATGGAAATTTCATAGCCAGAACGATTGTAAATGCAAAGAAAAAATTTTCACCCATTAAAGGTGCGCCTGCTATGGGATAATTTGCAATAAGTCCCATTAAGATACATATAAGAGCAGCGCCGATACATGTAGCCGTCATCACAGCGCCAAAATCCATCCCAGCTGCCTGCAACACAGCCGGCTCTACAAATATAATATAGGCCATTGTTAAAAAAGTTGTAACTCCTGCTAAAATTTCTGTTTTTATTGTTGATTGTCGTTCTGATATTTTAAAAAAATTGTTTATTGAATCTTTCATATTCAGCTACCTCCTGAGTTTTTTTATATTATAAATCAAAATAAGATAATATGAAACATAGAATTAATAATTTATCCTTGACAAAAGCAATATCTATTATAAAATACCTTAAATTTTTTAAATTTATCTCTCTTCGGAGATTAATATATAATGGAATTAAAAGACACTCCGTTAAAGGAAGAACATTTAAAATTAAATGCATTAATGTCTGAGTTTGCAGGGTGGTTTTTACCGATTCATTATGGGTCAGTAATAGAAGAGGCAAAGCATACCAGAGCCAAAGTTTCTGTGTTTGATATATTTCATATGGGGAAATTTATAGTTAGGGAGAATCCAGATAAATCATCTCTTGATAGTATAATAACAGTTCCTGTTACAAAAATGAAAACAGGTAAGTGTAAATATGGTTTTTTATTAAATGATTCTGGAACAGTTATTGATGATTTAATTGTTTTTAGAATAAAGGAAGATGAGTGGATGATTGTTGTGAATGCATCTAATGAAGAAAAAGATGCAAAGATAATATCATCCAAATTATCCAAATCTGCATCTTTTGAAAATATTTCTTCCAAAACAGCAAAACTTGATGTGCAGGGGCCTTTATCATCAGAAATTGTATCAAAGATTGCCGGAGATAAAATAAAAGAATTAAAATATTTTTCTTGTTCAGTTTTTAATTTTTTTGGTGGAGATTATATAATAAGTAGGACTGGCTATACTGGAGAACTTGGTTTTGAAATTTATATTGATAAAGATAAAGTGATAGAGTTATGGAAAGAGTTATTAAAATTTAATGAATGTAAACCAGCAGGACTTGGGGCTAGAGATATTCTGCGTCTTGAAATGGGTTATCCACTTTATGGCGATGAATTAACAGAAGATATAACACCGCTTGAAGCAGGTTTTGAAAGAGTTTTGGATTTTGAAAAGGATTTTACTGGCAAACAGGCATTGTTAAAACAGAAAAAAGAAGGTATTAGGAAAACGCTTATAGGTATTGAATGCAATGATAGACGACAGCCGAGACATTTGAATAAAATTTTTAAAAATGGGAAAGAGATTGGTTTTGTAACAAGTGGTGTCTTTTCACCACATTTAAATAGAGGAATAGGTATGGGCTATATTTTTACTGATAGTGCTAAAGCCGAAGATGAAATTAACATAGTATCCGAAAAAGGTGAAATTTCAGGTAAAATAGCAGAACTCCCATTTTTGAAAGAAACATCCTTAAAATATGTTTGTTAATATTGTTCATTACAGATGTTTGCTAAATATGTTCGTAAAAGATGTTAAATAAAAAGATATTTTAATTTTCAACGAACATTGTTAGTAAACGTTTTAAAGAACATCATTAACGAACAATAATAATTGGAGGCTAATATGGATGTAAGAAGTGGATATTATTATACAAAAGAACATGAATGGATTTCAATAGAAGGTAATAAGGCAAAAGTAGGTATTACAGATTATGCCCAACATAAATTAGGCGATATCACATTTGTTGATAAGCCACAGATAGGAAAAATTTTAAAACAGTTTGATGTTTTAACAGGTATAGAGTCAGTAAAAGCTGCATCAGATGTATACAGTCCTGTTTCAGGTAAAATTATAGGTTTTAATTCAGCACTTGAGAATTCTCCTGAATTGATTAACAAATCGCCGTATGATCAAGGTTACATAGCAGAAATTGAAATATCCAACCCTTCTGAAATTAAAAATTTAATGGATGCTAATTCATATAAAGAATATCTTAAAGGTCTTGAAAAATAATGGCAAAATTTACACCTCATACAGAAAGTGAAATAAAAGAGATGCTATCTATTATTGGAGTTCAATCAATAGATGACCTATTTTTAGATATTCCAAAAGAGTTAAAACCAAAATCTTTTAATATTCCTTATGGTAAGACAGAATATGAAGTAGATAAAATATTTCAAAATTTGGCAAAAAGTAATAGGGAACTTGTTTTATTTGCAGGTGGCGGGTATTATGACCATTATATTCCTGCAGCAGTAGATGCCATATCCAGCCGAACTGAATTCTATACTGCCTATACTCCATATCAGCCTGAAGCATCTCAGGGAACACTGCAGGCCATTTTTGAATATCAGACAATGATAAGTAGGTTAATGGGATTACCTTTTGCAAATGCATCTTTATATGATGGTGGAACTGCACTTTATGAAGCAATTGCAATGGCGGTTAGAACCAATAATAGACAGAAAGTTATTATTGATGGTGGAATAAATCCAATATTTATTAAAATAATTAGGACATATATAATAAATTTAGATTTAAATATAGAAATAATTGATTTAAAAGATTTTCATTCGGATAAAGAAAAAATAAAATCTGCTTTAACTGAAGATGTTTCTTGTGTTGTGATTCAGAACCCTAATTTTTTTGGTTTCATTGACGATTATTCAGATATTTTTAATCATGCAAAGACCAAAAATATCTGCTGTATAAGCGTGGTGAATCCAATTTCATTATCATTATTAAAAACACCCGGTGAAATGGGCGCTGATATTGCAGTTGCAGAGGGACAACCACTTGGTATGCCACTTTCTTTTGGCGGGCCTTATCTTGGTATACTTGCAACAACAAAGGATTATTTAAGAAAAATGCCAGGTAGAATCGTAGGCAAAACAATTGATAAAAATGGCAAAGATTGTTTTGTTTTGACCCTTCAGGCAAGGGAGCAGCATATAAAAAGGGAAAAAGCAACTTCTAATATATGTTCAAACCAGGCACTCTGTGCTTTGCGAGCAGTTGTTTATTTATCTTTACTTGGAAAAGAAGGATTTAAAAATTTAGGATTTATTAATTTGCAGAAAACAGAAGAGTTAAAATCAAAACTAAAAGATTTAAAAGGATTGGAAATTATCCCAGGTTTTACATTCAATGAGTTTTCTATAAGAATAAAATCAGGGGTTGCAAAAGTTATAAATAAAATGCTTGAAAAAAATATATTGGCAGGGATTCCTGCATCATTATTTTATAAAAATATGGATGATAT
>JAOAIN010000172.1 GCA_026414685.1 Candidatus Goldiibacteriota bacterium | reverse complement strand
TGTTTTAAATAAACCAAAAGGTTGTATATGTTCTACATCTGATGAAAAAAAAAGATTAACAGTTTTGGATTTAATTGGTCCTAAAATAAAAGAGAGAATATATCCGGTAGGACGACTTGATTATAATACCACGGGATGTTTATTTTTAACTAATGATGGTGACTGGGCAAATAGAATAATCCATCCAAAACATGAAGTTGAAAAGGAATATATTGTTAAAATAAAAGGTAACTTCAATCAAGGTGTGGTAGAAAAATTAAAAAAAGGGATATATATTGAAGGCAAAAGATTATTTGCAAAAAACATACGGCTTATAAAAAAACTTGAAAAAAATTATATTGTATCTGTGATAATAACACAGGGTATAAATCATCAGATTAAAAAGATGTTTTCTTATGTTGGTTTAACTGTTTTGAGATTAAAAAGAGAAAGAGTTGGCACAGTTACTATAAAGGGTTTACAACCTGGGCAGTGGAGATATTTGACAGGAAAAGAGATAGAAGCGTTTAATAAATTTTAAGATTTATAAATCTTGAAATTTTTAGAGTTTATAGAATAAAAAATCTTAAAATGCGAAGATTTGAAGATCTTAAGATAATTTTTGGAGGTAAAAATGAATGATGAAATAAAAAAATGTAGAAAACAAATAGATGCTATTGATAAAAAGATTGTTGAATTACTTCATAAACGGGCAAAAAATGTGCTTAAAATTGCCAGTATAAAACAAAAAGAGAAAGTAAAGATATATGACCCTGCCAGAGAATCTACCATACTAAAAAAAATTAAAAAGGGTGCATTCCCAGAAGTTGCAATTAAAAACGTATTCAATGAAATATTTTCAGCAAGTAGGTATTTACAGAAAAAAGTATATGTTGCATATTTAGGACCTGTTGCATCTTTTTGCCATATGGCTGCAATGAAAAGATTTGGGAAAATGACGCAATATCTGCCTTTTAATAGTATAAAGGATGTTTTTATGGAAGTTGAAAAGGGAAATGCTGATTATGGATGCGTGCCAATAGAAAATTCAACAGAAGGAGCGGTGAATTACACCTATGACATGTTTGTTGATTCTGATTTGAAAATATGTTCTGAAATCATACTTGATATCAATCATTGTTTGTTATCAAAGGAAAAAAATATAAAAAATATAACACAAATTTTTAGTCACCCCCAGTCATTTGCCCAGTGCAGAAACTGGCTTGAAAGTAATCTCCCCGGAGTAAAATTGATAGAAGTTTCCAGTAATTCAAAAGGCGCAGAACTCGCTACAAAGACAGCAAAAAGTGCTGCCATTGCAGGAGAACTTGCGGCATCTACATATGGTTTAAATATACTTGCTACAAACATACAGGATATGGCTGATAATGTTACAAGGTTTTTTATTATAGGAAATCAGTTAAACAAGAAAACATCAGAAGATAAGACATCAATAATGGTTTCAATAAAGGATAAGGTAGGTGCTCTTTATTCATTGTTGCGGCCATTTCAAAAATATGGAATAAATTTAACAAATATAGAATCACGTCCATCAAAGAAAAAGGCATGGGATTATCTCTTCTTTGTTGATTTTCAGGGGCATCTGGATGAAAAAAAAGTTTGTAAGGCATTAGAAGAAGTAAAAAAAGAGTGCGGAGCAATAAAAATTCTTGGTTCATATCCGAAGTTTTAGTAATTTTTAGATTTACACATCTTCACATTTTAAGATTTAAAAATATATAGAGGGGTGGATATATGAATAGAAATGAATTAAAAGAAAGAACAAAAAAATTTGCATTGAAAGTTATAAAGTATGTTGAGGAATTGCCCAGAATAAAGACCTTGGATGTTCTCGGTAAGCAATTATTAAGATCGGCAACATTCTATAGGTGCAAATTATCGCGCTGCATGTCGTGCACAATCTCATTCACATTTTGTTTCAAAGATTAGCATAGTAGAAGAAGAAGCGGATGAGACTATATATTGGCTTGAATTGATATATGAATCTGGTATTGTAAATGACAAAATAAATGATTTATTAAAAGAAGCCAATGAATTAACAGCTATATTTACAGCATCAAAAAGAACAGCAAGGCAGAATAAGTATGGCATTAAATTTGAAGGATTAAAGATGCAAAGATGCGAAGATGCGAAAATCTGAAGGTCCGAAGATTTTATCTGGAGGTTTTTATGGCAAAATCTGAGATGTATAAAAAAGCAGGTGTTGATATTGATGCAGCCACTTTTGCATTAAAAAAAGCCAAAAAATTTATTAAATCAACATTTAATAAAAATGTTGCTGTTGATATAGGTTCTTTTGGTGGCGTTTATAAAATAGCAAAAGATAGATACTTAGTTTCTTCCATTGATGGTGTTGGAACAAAACTGAAAATAGCACATAAACTTAATATTCATACCACAGTTGGGCAGGATATTGTAAATCACTGTGTCAATGACATACTTGTGATGGGTGCAAGACCTCTTTTTTTTCTGGATTACTTTGGGACAGGTAAATTAAATCCAAAAATTTTTACTGATGTTTTATATGGTTTGTCTAAAGCATGCAGGGAAAATAAATGTGTATTAATAGGTGGTGAAACAGCTGAAATGCCAGGTGTTTATAAGGACGATGAATATGATCTGGTAGGAACAATAATAGGAGAGATAGTTAATAATAAAATTATAACAGGTGAACGCATAAAACCAGGTGATATAGTTTTAGGTTTGCAATCAACTGGGCTGCATACAAATGGATATTCTCTTGCAAGGAAAATATTTGAAACAGCAGGCATTTCATATAATAAATATGTAAAAGAATTAAAAACAACATTGGGCAAAGCACTTTTAAAAATCCACAAGTCATATTTTAATTCTGTTTATCCTGCTATTTTACGTTATTTTACTTTTATACACGGATTGGCACATTTAACTGGCGGTGGATTTTATGATAATATTATAAGAGTTTTGCCAGATAATTGTATTTGCGTTTGTTTGCGTGGGACTTGGGATGTGTTACCTATTTTTGAATTGATTCAAAAAATAGGTAATGTCAAATGGCAGGAGATGCATAGGGTTTTTAACATGGGTATTGGAATGATTTTAATAGTTGATAAAAATAAATCAAAAGAGATAAAAAAATTTCTTGAATTAAATGGTGAAAAAGTTTTTGAAATAGGCCAGATTGTGAAAGGAAAAAAAGAAGTGGTGGTAGAGTAAGAATATGTAAGAAGTAAGATGTAAAATATAGAAAATATGAGGGAAATAATGGCAAAGGATAAAATCATAAAAGGCAAGACAGCAAATTTATATTCTTTATCATCTTCTTTATTTATTATATATTTATCATCTCTTATTTTTACTTATTTCATTTATGGATTCATTTCATATCAGTTTCGTGTTTTTGAT
>JAOAIN010000212.1 GCA_026414685.1 Candidatus Goldiibacteriota bacterium | reverse complement strand
TCCATAATGCAAATCTTCCTTCATAAATTCCGGATTTTCTTCTTTTATTGCATTAATTACTTCACGTGCTTTTTCAAATTCTTTCATTTCTCTATAAGCTATAGCTATATTTATTTTTGCATCTATAAAATTTGGTTCAATCTGTAATGTTTGTTTAAATATTTCAATTGCATCCTTTATCAAACCTTTTTTTATTAATAATTCACCAAAAAAATTATAATAATAAGGCTTTTTGTTATTTAGAGAAATAGCCCTTTTTATCTGAGTGATAGCATCATCAATATAACCTTTCATTTTATAAACACTTGCTAAATGATAAAAAGCATCTGCTTTTCTATCCTCACTTAAGTTCTCTATTTCTGTTTCACGTTTTATATTGCTTGTCTCATGGTAATCAATTATCAAGCTTCTATTTGATTTTATGAATGACGGATTTAATTCAACTGCTCTGTTATAACAAATATTGGCTTCTTCATCTCTGCCAAGTTCTCCGTATACAAAACTTAAATTATAATATGCAATTGCATATTCTCTATTTAATTTTATGGCCTGCTTTAAATAATTCTCTGCTTCTTCATATAGACCTTTTTTATAAAGTGTTTCACCAAGATTATTATTTAATTCAGCAAAATTCGGATATTTTTTCAATGCATTTCTAAAAATTTCCTCTGCTTTATCAACATCTCCTATATTTTTGTAAATTATTCCAAGTAAATTCTGTGCAAGTAAATGCTCAGGATTCAATTCAAGGGCTTTTTTAAGATATGTAATTGCCTCTTTATATTCGCCGGTATAACTTAATGCATGCCCCAGATTAAAAAAAGCTTCTGGATCATCTGATCTCATCTGTAAAACTTTTTTATAAGCTAGTATGGCTCTATCATATATTCCTGTCTGTTTGTTCACGGCTTTCAGATTTGCCTGTGCCTGTAAATAAGATGGATTGATGCTCAATGCCTTTTTAAACTCTTCTATTGCTTCTTGATACATTCCTTTTGAATAATAATAAACTCCCGCATTATTATGTTCAATTGCACTGTTCTCATCATCTTGTTTCACTGGATTTATGTCATCAACTTCAGTCATTTATTTTCCCCGAAAATAAAAATTCAGGTTTTAAGAGAGTTATAATTTTGTCTTTGTCTTTTATAACGCCGGCTATATATTTTTTTTCTGTTAAAATAGAACTTTTATTCAAATCTTCAAAATCGCTGACATGAAAATTTTTTACAGCAACAACTCTATCAACAAGCACACCCACCATATCATCTTTATTTTCAATAATAATAATTCTTGTGTCTTCTGTTATTACATCATCCCTTTTGTAAATTATTTGATTCAGACTTATCACAGGAATAACATTATTCCTTATACTTATCATACCTTTAATATACTCTGGAAGTGTTGGTAAATGAATAATTTTTTTATATTTTATTATTTCCTTGGTAAAAATTATCTCCACTCCAAAACTTTCATTATTTATTTCAAAAATTATTACCAGCATGCCTTTTAAAACATTAATTATATCTTCTTCCCTAGCAAAACCCATACGAACAAGAATTTTTCCAAGTGGTTCATCAGTACTTTTTTGTTCATTTAAAGCTAACTGCAATTGTTCCTTATTTATTATCCCTGAATTTATAAGCAACTCCCCCAGTGTTTTTTGTTGCTGTTTCATAATAGTCATAAAAAGCCCTTTCAGACGCTATTGCCGGATAATAATTTTAAATTTTTTATTATTATCTGATTATCAGGATTTATCTTTAATGATTTTTCCCAGTATTCTTTTGCCATTTTTGGATCATTTTCCTTCATAGCAATATTTCCGAGTTTATAAAAAATTTCCGCATCTTCCTTACCTAACTCTATTGCTTTTAAAAAATTCATCTTTGACTCATTATACATAACTTTTTTATAATATATATGTCCTAAATTTTCATAAATACTCGGATCATTTTTTTTCTGTTCAAGTGCAAGATTAAATTCTCTGATTGCTTCATCTAATTGTCCCTCTTCAAAATAGACAAGACCCATTGCTTTATGTGTTTCAAAATCAGTTTTTACACCTTTCTCTGCAATTTTTTTATATTCTTCCAGTGCTTTATCTTTTTCCCCAAGTTTATTGTATATTTCTCCTATCTTTATATGTATCTCACTGCTTTTATATTTATTTTCTTTAGCACGATTGAATTCTGCAAGTGCTTTTTCATATTCACCTTTTTCAAAATATATGATTCCGAGATTATATGCGGCCCCGGCTTCTTTGGGATTTATCTTTAATGCTTTTTCATAATATTCTATTGCTTTGTCATAATTTTTTAAATTTTTATATATATTACCCAGTATGGAATGCAATCCAGGACTCTTAGGATTTGTTTTTAAAACATATTCATATTCTTCAGCTGCCTCTTTATATTTTTTAGTTAATTCATAAATATAACCAATTTTAAATCTTATCTCTATATTATCCTTATCCCGTTCTAGTATGTATTTATATTCTTTTTCTGCTTCAGAATATTTTTCCATCTTCACATAAACATCGCCGAGAGAATGTCTTATATTTAAATCATTTGGATTGATTTCTATTGCGCGTTTATATTCCTCTATCGCTTTATCAGCTTTTCCAATATTTGCATATAATTTTCCAAGTTTTATAATAATATTTACATTAACCGGATTTAATTTTAATGCCTTTTCATATTCCTGTATTGCTCTATCATAATCTCCTTTACAGACATAAGCATTTGCAAGATATGCATGGACCTCGGCATCATCAGGATTTAATATAAGTGCCTTTTCAAATTCTTTTATAGCCATTGTATAATTTTTTGACATTGTAAAAGCAAGACCTAAATTGATATGATCCTGTGCTGTTTCCATTTTTTATGCCCTTTTAATAAATATTCTTTCCCTGATATTTAAACATTCAAATTTATTTCTGAAACTCAATAACATGGTTTCTGTCTTTCCCATTATAAAAATTCCATTTTCCTTCAATGAATCATAAAAATAACCAATAACTTTATTCTGTAATTCTCTTGTAAAATAAATTATAACATTTCTACAAAAAATAATATTAAAATAATCCTTTTTAAATGGTTCCATTATATTATATTTTAAAAACTCAACTTTTTTCTTTATATTTTCTTTTATTATATAATTTTTACCATCAAAATCAAAATACTTTTTTTTTCTTATATCTGAAAGATTGTCAAGGGTTCTACCTTCATAATATCCCAATCTTGCTTTATATAATACTTTTTCATCTATATCGGTTCCAATAATATTATATTTATAATTTAAAATTCCCAGATTTTCTGCTATCTCCTCCATCATAATTGCAATTGAATATGCCTCTTCTCCAGTTGAACATCCAGCACTCCATACTTTTATCGTATTATTATTACGCATTATATTTGGTAAAATATTCTTTTCTACTTCTTCAAATGTCTCAGGGTCTCTAAAAAATTGCGTAACATTTATAGTAAGTTTATCAAGTAAAATATTATATTCATCTTCTCTTGTTAGCAGATATTTTAGATATTCTTCGTATGAAATCATCTGTAATGATCGCATCCTTGCAGCTAACCGTCTTTTTAAATAGTTTTCCTTATATTGATTTAAATCCAAGCCAAATTTGTTATAAATGGACTCTTTTAGTTTTTCAAATGCTTTATTTTCATCCATAAAATAAATTTATATTCCTCATTATTCTTAAACATGATTAATAAAGAAAAGAAGTTAAGTTAAAACTCATAATTATTTTGTTTTTACTATATCACCTATCTTTATTATTTCATCCTGCTGGGTTATTAATCCAACCGAAGAATACTGAACAGAATTAACTATTAAAAGTGTACCAATTTTATGGAATTTTTCTTCCCTAGCTTCTCCAGGATTATATATTCTGCGATAAATATCAAGTTTTTCTCCGGGTAATATACCTTTTGCAACCCCTATATTCAAATATACTATATCTTTATTCTTTATACTTGGAATATCTTTTTGAACTTTAACTATATAGCCCTCAACATCAAGATTTTTCTTTTTAATTTTCTTAGTAAGTGCCTTATGATAGTCTTTAATATCATTTCTGGCCTTTATTTTCATTTCATTTTTAATAAGATCATATGCTTTTACTATTTGGACTTTAAAAATATTATCCTCAACAGGTCCTATCACTTTCGCTACACCAAGTATATTAATCATTTTACCCATTGATTGTCCAGATATATTATCCATTATTTCTTCGCTGTCATCATATATTATAAATTCTTTTCCTTTCTTTGCTCCTTTCCCCACAGTGAGTTTTATATATGCAAAATTGGATTGGGTTAAAAAAATTTTTTGCTTTTCTTTTGTAAAAATAAAACCATCTTCAGTAAAATTATTACTGATAAAACCAGCACGTTCAACGAGAACATACCCGGCCCTTTCCACTTTCCCTTTTAATTCCGTTTCCATTAATAAAACCCCTGCTGTTTGATCATAATCAAACTCTACTTCTTCACTTTCTTTCTCTTCCTCTTCATCTGAAACTGTCTGCCTGCGTTTTGATAAAATATATTTTTCAAGTTCTGTTGTCTCGGATTCGCCAGGTGATAAAATAATTATTCCCTCTGTATCTTCTTCTTGAATTATCTGCGCATAAGATTCTGCTGAGTTTGTATTTATTTCCACGGATTGTTTTTGTTCTTTCGTTTCAGTAGTAATTGTATCTTCCTGTTTTAAAGTTGTTTCAGAAACTTGATTAACTACATCTTTATTATATGGTTCTTTTATAGTTTCTTCTGTTTTTAATTCAGAAACATTTTGCACCTTATCTTTTATTTCAATGTTTGTCTTCTGTTCTTGATGATTTCCAAATGTAAGAAAGATAAGAGCATTAATAAAAGGGCCACCAAAATTTACTACAGCAGAGGAGCCATCAGCGTTTAATATTTCACCACTTTCTGTTTTTAATGGTGATATATTTAATATTTTATAACCACTTTCAAACATTATATTAAATCCAGTGCCCTCATATGTAAATCCGCCTCCAAATTTCAATGAAAAATTAGAACCATTCACATCTTTGCTTGAGCTGAGACTATTTGATATTTTACTTCCAATTAAAAAACTATAACCTGCAGCAGCTGAAGCAAAAATATTTATCCTGTCCATAATCTGTAAATATCCACGAATTATTCCATATGGTTCAAATGCATTATAATTAAATGTTATCTGGTTGGTTATAAAATCTATAATATAATTCTTTATTAAATAATTACATCCTGTGCCTATTGAAAGATACGGAAGAAATTTAAAGTTATATTCAATTCCTGCATTATATGAATATATACTGGTATTTACACTGATACTTGGGAAAATATCTGTTATTTCTTTTTCTCCAGGAAAAGAGATACCAAACTGTCCGCCTATCATATGAACAGGAGTGCAAAAACTCATATGTGTAATTAGTAATATAGATACCAATAATATTAATTTTTTCATTTTTACCCCTTTATAAATATGATTTTATTTCCATATATCTCTGTTTTGCTTTCTCAGCTTTTTTTGAAAAAGGGAATTCTTCAAAAAATTTTTTATATTCTTCACTTGCTTTTCTTGAATTAAGCATGGAATCATAATATTTTGCTTTCATATACTGGGCTTTTTCTCTATGTTCCTCAAGATTATATTTTTCAAGATATTTTTCAATAAGGGAAAGTCCATAATCATATTTGGCTGTCCAGTAACAATATTCTATATTAAAAAATGATATTTTTTCATGTAACGATTTATTAGTTTCAATATAATTTTTATCAATATATTCCTGTATCTTTGAAGCAATTTTATCTGCTTTTCCAACAATAAAAAGAGCAATAAATACCATCAAAGCAAAAATAAAAACTAACTGTTTAAAACCCATATTTTCTCCTTTATTATACACAATATGCTATAAATAATATAACAATAAGAATATTTAAAGTCAAATATCTTTACATTAAATATTAAATTTTTTAGCTCTTAAATAAAAAAACCCGATAAGAATAAATTCTTATCGGGTTTTTATATTATTTAATGACCAGTTTTATTTTCCTTGCCTCTGGACATTTGATGCCTGGGGGCCTTTTGCTCCTTCAACTATATCAAATGTAACAATTTCTCCCTCTTTTAAAGTTTTGAAACCTTCCATTTGAATAGCCTCGTAATGAACAAAAACATCCTTGCCACCTTCCTGTTCAATGAAACCATATCCTTTCTTTTCATTGAACCACTTCACCTTTCCTGTTGCCATAAATCTACTACCTCCTGAAAAAAATTACTTGTAGAACAAAATCTACAAATCGCATAATATTTTATGCATAATTAATCTTATCAAAATAAAAAAATATGTCAATAAAAAAGTAAATCATAAAAATATAAAAAAATTATAAATTAACATAATATATTTACATTTTTACTAAATAAAATTTTTAATTAAATGTATAAAAACAATTTATATATATATTATACATTTTTCAAATGTTAAAATTTAAAAATTACTACATTAAACTGTTGGTTAAAAAATTCTTGACACACGATTTAAAACTATATATTATATATAAAATTATAATAATGAGGTTTAAATGAGTAATAAATTTTTATTAAATATAATAATAATTTTCTTATATTTTTTAATTTATTCTTTTTTATTTTCACAAGAAACTGAAACAAGTATTGAACAATTTGAAAAAAAAATATTATTTGTTCTAGAAGATAGCAAAAATTTTTATCAAATTGCAATAATGGATTTAGATGGTAATAATAAAAAGATATTAACAGATAAAGGTAACAATTGGTGCCCTACTGTTTCTCCTAAAGGTGATAAAATAGCTTTTTATTCTGATAGATCAAATTATATAAATTTGTGGATAATGAATATTGATGGCACACAACAAACACAACTAACATTAAATAATGAGAATATCAACATTATTGATTTAAAAAATAGGGGACAGATCTCTTGGAATCCTGATAATGAAGAAATATATTTTCTAAAAAATAACAATATCTGCAAAATAGATAAAACAGGGAATTCAGTATCAAATATAACAAAAACTCATGATATAAATTCTTTTAAACTTTCACCCGACGGTAAAAAATGGATATTTTCACGGGAAAAAACTAAATTTCACAATAGTTTATGGACTATGAATTATAATACTTCTGGACTTATCCAAATAACCGAGAGTAATATTTTTAATCCTGTATTTGACTGGGGAATAAATAATCAGATCATTTATACACATAACAGAGGAATATCTTTGATAAATTATGATGGAACAAATTATAAAATAATTTTAAATTTATATAATTTAAATAATGATATTGCTTGGGCTAAATTTGATAATAATATTAATAATAATTACATTGCTTATGTTAATAATGATAATAATATTTGGATAATGACATTGGATGGTAAAAATCAAAAACAAATAACATCAAAAGAAGGATTTTCGCCTTTCTGGCTTGATAAAGAAACATTATTATATGTTGAAGAATATAACATTAATACAACTAATATATATAATTTATCAAAAAAACGTTTAACAAATTTCTATAGAACATATTATCCTCTAATGTCAGAAATAATTAAAAAGAATGATATAAAAACAAAGGATTATAATAAATTATAATGAATAAAAAATTAAATTTTTTAATAGTTTATTTTATAATATTATTTTTTATTTTATTTTTTTCTTTAATTTCTATTGGTTGCAAAAAGAAAAGAGTTCCTCCTACGCCAACACCTACCCCAACAAATACTCCAATACCAAGTATAGAAAAAATTGTATACACTTATAATGGAAATCTTTACTGGATAAATATTGATGGCAGTGGTAAAGAAATTCTTTTTCCGGATAACAATTCTAAATGGTTTCCCTCTGTTTCACCTTCGGGATGGTATATTGCTTACTGGGTTCAAAAAAATTCATTTTATAATTTATGGTTAGCTGATTTAAAATCCTCAAAAACCACACAATTAACATTTGACCAAGATAAATTAGAAGGTGATATTCAAAACTTTAAAATCAACAATTCACCTGCATGGAGTTTTGATGAATCTTTCATACTTTATTCAAGAAATAAAAATATTTGGAAAATAACCAGAGATGGATTCAATCAAGAATCTATAACTTTTTCACATGATTGTATATCACCATCTATATCAAAAGAAAATAAGATTGTTTATGTTAAAATTGAATCACCAGAAACCCATAATTTGTATATACGTGATTTAGGTTTGCAAAACGAAGAAAAATTAACAAATTATATAAATAAAAAAGTCGTATCTCCATGCATTTCAGCCGATGGAAAAAAAGTAGTTTTTGCCTTAAATTATGGTCAAAATATTGATTTAATACTACTTGATATTAATAAAAAAACAACTGAACAATTATCATTTGATGGAAAAAGTCTATCCCCAAAATTTTCTTATGATTCTGAAAAAATTGTATATACAAATTTTGTGAATGACAAATATCAACCTGAAATATGGATAATGAAAATTGATAAAACAGATAGAATTAAAATTACTGAAGATGGTGGTCATTCGCCTTGTTGGTTATATAGAATTTTATCAGAACCATTACCATCTACTGAAAAAATTATTGAACCGGAAATTAAAAAAATAGAGGAGCCAATAATTATTGAAACACAACCTGTTCAAGAAACACTTATCCAACCAACACCTCAAATTTCACAGCAATACACTGAAGATATTTTAACTGTAAAAATTATAAAGCAAGACAATAATCTATTATTTTATCCTGTAATACATTTTGATTCAGGAAACGCAAATATCAAACGAGAATTTTATAAAGTACTTGATGATATTTTCATTATCATAAAAAAATATGAATCCCCTATAATAATACATGGACATACTGATAATATGCCTATTCATACAAAAAAATATCCTTCAAACTATGAGTTATCGTTAGACAGAGCAAACAAAGTAAAAAAGTATTTTATAAAAAAAGGAATTAATTCCAATAGAATTTCAACAAAGGGATTTGCTGATACTCAACCATTACTTCCAAATGATACACCAGAAAATATGTATAAAAACAGGCGCGCAGAAATATTATTAAAAATTATCAAATCAGAAGAAGGCAAAATTTTAAATGAGCTTATTACTCCAACATCAGAAAATATAGAACTACCAACTCCTGAACCCACTTTTACCCCCACCCCAACGCCTAAACCAAAAAATATTTTTGAAAAATTTTTTAAAAAAACTACTAGGAAATCAAAAATAACATCTTGGTAAATTCTGTTTTCATTTTTTTTCTTGTTTTAAAAAAAAAATCTTGTAATAATATATTTTATGAATAATTATAAAATCATATATCATTATTTAAAAAATTGCAATGTTGATTTTATTAACAGTAATTTTATTTTATTATTTTCAAAATATATTGATCTTTTATTAGATTGGAATAAAAAAATAAGGCTAACATCCAATTCATCCATAAAAAGCATTATGCGACACATTATAGATTCTTTACAATTAATAAAATTAAACTTTATTTCACATTGTGAAACAATATTAGATGTCGGAACAGGTGCTGGATTTCCAGGTCTTATTTTTAACATGATCACAAACAAAAAAGTTTTTTTATTAGAATCCAATAATAAAAAATGTTTATTTTTAAAAATAGTTAAATCAAGTCTAAATTTAAAAAACATTTTTATAATTAATGAAAGAGCTGAAATATTAGCGCATAATATTGAATATAGAGAAAAATTTGATTTAGTTGTATCTAGGGCATTATCTAATTTTGAGACAGCAATGGAATTATGTTCTCCATTTACAAAAATATATGGATATTTAGTTTATTATTCAACTGAAAAAATTAGAAATTATATTGAGAAAAATTTCAGTAAATTTAAAATTTTAGGATTAGAAAATTTTGATTTTTTTCCATATTGTGTTTTTAATAAAAAATTTTATCTTTTTAATGTTAAAAAAATGTGGAAAACACCTATTGAATATCCAAGAAATTTTAATAAAATAAAAAGAAATATATTATAAATTTTCCAAAGATAAATGTGGAAAATTAATTGTTCTACGTAGAACATTAATAAAAATCATTTATTAAATTTGTTCTACTTAGAACAAAATTAAGGTGTTTAATATGTATATTAAAAATTTAGAACTAAATAATTTTAGAAATTATGATTATTTACAGATTAATTTTGATAAAAATATAAATTTATTTTATGGAAATAATAGTTCTGGAAAAACAAATATTATTGAAGCAATATATTTTATGTCTACTGGAAAATCATTTAGATGTAATAGTGATGATTATCTTATAAAAGAAGGATCTAAGTTTTTTAATATTTTAATAGAACAAGAAAATGATGATTTCATAAATAATTTATTTTTTTCTGAGTTTAATAAAGAAAATAAGAAAAAAATATTTAAAATTAATAATAAAAATATAAAAAAACTTTCTGAAATTATAGGTAAAATACCATTAGTATTATTTTCGCCAGAAGATATATATATGATTAAAGGAGAACCATTACTTAGAAGAAAATATATTGATAATATATTACTACATACAGATCAAGAATATTTTGGTTTTTTATCAAAGTTTTATAATATTTTGAAAAATAGAAATTATATTTTAAAATTAATTAAAGAAAAGAAAATTGATAAAAAAGAAATTGAAACATGGAACGTGCAATTAAAAGATTATTCTATAAAAATAATAAATAAAAGAATTATATTGTTAAGTAAAATAAATGATATAATAAATAAAAAATTTTCTAATTTTAATAACATTACACTAAAATATAAGATAAAAAATATTGAAGAAATTAGTAAAATGGATCTAAATATATATTACAATTACTTTTTTGAAAAATATTTTGAGGAAGAAATAATAAGATCAATTACATTAATTGGTCCACATAGAGATGACATTGAAATTAATTATTACGATAAATCTATAAAATATTTTGGTTCAGAAGGACAACAAAGATTAATTTGCATAATTTTAAAACTTGCTGAAGGAATTTATATTAAAGAAAAGGTTAATGTATATCCAATTGTATTACTAGATGATTTTACATCAGAACTTGATGATATGAATAAAAATTTTATTAGTGAAATGTTTAATAGCTTTCAGCAAATTATTATAACTACTACAAATATAGAAAATGTAAAAAATATTAAAATAAATAAATATTTTTTTGTTGAGAATGGTCGTATAAAAATTATTAATCATTATTGATTTTTATTTGTTTATATTTTAAAATTATAAAAGTGTAATCTGAGGAAAAAATGAAAAAATTTTTATTAATAAGTTTTTTACTAATAGTATTTTACAATAAATTATTATCTTATGAAATTTTTAAGTCTATTGGTGCTAGAGCAGTGGGAATTGGGGGTGCATTTACTTCAGTTGCTGATGATTATTCATCTTTCTTTTGGAATCCGGCAGGACTAGTTAATATTAATAAAATAAATACAAGTATATTTTTTGACTCAATTTTTACTGGAAAACAAAATATTTATGGAATTAATTATTCACATCCATTATTTAATGATATGACTTTATCAGCTACGTATTTTAAAATTTTAAATAATGATTCTTATTTTATAAATGATTTTTTTTATTTTTCTTTTGCTTCCTTTCTTCACGAAGATAAAAAAACATCATTTGGTATAAATTTAAAATTATTAAATTTTTCAATGTCAAATTATGAATTTTCCGGGTTTACTACAGCATTTGATGTGGGTTTTATTTTTTTTCCTGATTTTTTTGATAAAAAAATGCGTTTTTCTTTAGCAGCATTTGATCTTGATGCAAAAATAAAGTGGTCTAATGGTATTTTTGAAAAAATCCCAGTAAATTATAAAGCTGGCTTATGTTATTTATTTGATGATTCTTTTTTGATTGCTTCTGATTTAATTATAACAAATTTTGATGACGAATATAAAATTTTTAAATTTGGTTTTTCTCTGGGCATTGAAAAATATTTTTTAAATAATATATTTGGAAATATTGGTTTTAGAACTGGACTTTCTTTTATGGAAAATTATAATTTTGCTTTTGGTTTTTCATATGAAAGAAAAGAATTTTCTTTTAATTATGTATTTATTCCCGGTATAAATAATTTAGGTCAGACACATAAACTTGATTTCACTTATTTTATTGGCGAAGAAACAAGAAAATTATATAAAAAAGAAACGATTCCTGAAATTAAACAATCAGATATTGTATTTTTAACTGATTCGTTAAAAAATATGGAATTTGAAATTTCAAATAAATATTTGTCTCCAAATAATGATGGAGTATATGACTCAATTGAAATATTTTTAAAAAATTATCCAGTAAAAATTTCTGGTATTAATTGGAAATTAAAAATTCTTGATAAAAATAATGTTATTGTAAAAGAAATTAATGGATCAGAAATTATACATTCTAAAATATTATGGGATGGAAAAGATCAATATGGAAGAAATATTAAAGATGGTGATTATACAATAACGTATAGTTTATATGTTGGAGATAAATTAATATGGGAAAAGAATAAAATTATAAATATTGATACTACATCACCAATGTTTAATTTAAAAATATATCCTAAAATATATGCACCTGTTAAAAATAGTAAATTTAGAAAATTACAAATTAATATAGATTTTAAAGATAAAGATGTTAATTTGTGGAATTTGAATATAATAAATGATAAAAATAATATAATAAGAAAAATTTCTGGAGAAGGAATTATTGATAAAATTTATTGGGATGGTGACGATGCTTTAGGAAATTTAATAACAGATGGAAATTATAAAATAAAAATGACTGCTACTGATTTTGCTGGTAATATTTTTGAACAGGTAGAAAATATTATTATTGATACATATATCACTAACTTTAATATGTTGCCTGATAAAAGAATTTTTAATATTGGTAAGGAAAAATTAAATTTGGTTTCTAATAAAAGAGATTTAAATAAAATCAAAAAATTTGATGTTATTATTTATGATTATGAAAAAAATCCTTTAAAAATTATAAAAAATTTAAATCCCTTAGAAAGTATAGTTTCATGGAATGGTACTGATGAAAAAAACCAATTTGTGAAGAAGGGTAACATTTATATAATAAAATTATTAATTGAACAGTTAAATGGTATAGAAATTGAAAAAGAATATTTGATTCAATCAAAGCCACCTGATTTTGAAGGAGTAGGCATCCAATTAATCTTAGCTGCCATAGATTTTGATATTAAATCTTTTGACATACCAGCTGATGAATATTCATATTTAAATCAAGCTGCTGAAGCAGTAAATAAATATGCTAAAAATTATTTTTTAATTTTAAAAGGATATGCTGTTGATTTTGAAAATCCAGAAAAAAATTTAGAACTTTCTATAAACAGAGTACTTGCAGTTTATAATTATTTTATAACAATTAAAAAATTAAATCCTGAAAATATTTATTTAGTTGCATATGGAGATGGTAATATTATTGAAGGTGTTAATAAAGATGTTATTTTAAAATCAGGTAAAAGAGTTGAAGTTGAATTATTAACAAAATAGTATTTAGTTAGTAAAATAAATAATTAACCTTTAATCTATTAAAAAAATTTGGTAAAAAAGCGAGACCGAGATTTTAATATTTCTCTGTTTTATAATATATGCAACATTAAATTTTTTAATGCATATTTAATTTTATTTATAAAGGAGAATCTGAATTGATATCAATTATTAAAGGATTTTCTTTTCTAAGTTTTATAATTTTTATGCCAATTTTATAAAATTTATTGAAAATAAAAATAGAATATTTATAATAGAATAATTCATATTATTGACAAAAATTTTAATTTGTTGTTAAATTTGAATTTAAATACTTATAGATAAAAGGAGCCTATATGGAAAAACATCAGGATAAAAAACAAGAAATAGAAAAAAAAGAAGTGGAATTAGAGAATATTATTAAAGAAAAAGATAAAAAAATAAATGAATATACTGATAAGTATTTACGTGCACTCGCTGAGTTAGATAATTATAGAAAAAGGGTTGCAAAAGAAAAACAAGAATTTGAAAAGAATACAAAATGTGAGGCAATAAATATTTTTCTTCCAATACTTGATAATCTGGAAAGGGCTATGTTTGCTATTGATATTTCAAAAGATATTGAATCATTAAGAAAAGGAATTGAAATGATAATTAAACAATTTAATGATGTTTTAAAAGATTTAGGAGTAAAAGAAATTGATACAAAAGGTATTTTTAACCCTGAATTTCATCATGCATTGCATAAAGAATTTGTTGAAGGAAAATCTGAAGGTGAAATACTTGAAGTTTATCAAAAAGGATATATATTTGAAGATAAAATAATAAGACCTGCTATTGTTAAAATTGCTTAT
>JAOAIN010000195.1 GCA_026414685.1 Candidatus Goldiibacteriota bacterium | reverse complement strand
CTTGCTATTCTTTCATCAAGTGAATATGAAGAAAAACCATATATACCGGGCAAATCAATCAATATAATTTTATAGCCTTTGTGTTCAAATTCTCCCTGTTTTTTTTCAACAGTTACACCTGGCCAGTTCCCCACATACTGATTTTCTCCAGTTAAATTATTAAAAATGGTTGTTTTCCCAGTATTAGGATTACCTGCAATTGCCACTCTTATTATTTTTTTATTCATTTTTATTGACCTCTACCTTTTCTGCCATATCCCAGCCAATAGCAATACGTGTATTTCCCGATTCAATTATTACAGGACCATTACTAATTGATTGAATAATTTTTATATCAATCCCAGGGAAAATGCCCATTGCCTGTAATCTTCTTTTAATTCCCACCCGTCCATTTATCTTTAAAACTCTGGCTTTTTCTCCTGCGTTTAAATTCGTAAGTTTTACAGCCATTTTTTCTCCTTTTAAATATGTTAATCTAATCTAACATTATAAATTATAACTAACATATTAAAAAAAGTCAATATAAAATGTAAGATTTATGATGTATGGTTTTGGATTAAGAATTTTTGTATTTAAATCTTAAATCATAAAATCCGAAATTATAAATTATTTATACCGCTCCTTTTTTTTGAACTGCTTTTGCCCCTTTTTTGTTTGCAAATTTTGCCATTTCAATTAGTTTATACTTTGTAATATTTTGCAACCCGTGATTTTTTATTATACCGTATAATATACCAGCCATAAATGCATCACCTGCTCCTGTTGTGTCAATAACTTTGACTTTATATCCAGGAATATATTTAAAAAATTTTTTATAATACACATAACAACCTTTTTTTCCAGCACTGATAAATATAATTTGTTCATTTTTAAAAATTCTTTTAATATCTTTTAGAACAGGTCTTGCATTAAATAAAAAAAACAATTCAGTATCACTTATTTTTACTATATCTGCATATTGAAAATAAATTCTTATCTCTTTTCTCGCAGTTTCATATTTTCCTTCCCATAAATTTAACCGAACGTTAGGGTCATAAGAGATTAACAAACCATGTTTTTTTGCAAAACTTATTGCTTTTAAAGTCGCCCTCCTTGAAATATCATTCATCATGCTTATAGAACCAAAATGTAATATCCTGGCTTTTCTTATATACTCTTCTTTAATCTCACTGGCATTTAAAAACTGATCAGCAGATGGTGCTCCATAAAAAGAAAAATCACGCTCTCCTTTTTTATCAAGATAAACAAAAACAAGACCGGTTTTATGTTCTGAAGTTTTATAAACATATTTAATATCAACATTATTTTCTTTTAAAAATTTAAGAAGGAAATTGCCAACAAAATCATCCCCAATTTTTGAAATAATTCCTGATTTTATTCCCCATCTTGAAAGATTTACAGCAACATTGGAAGGTGCTCCACCAGGTCTTAACTCATATTTGAATACACACTGCCTTCTTTCTGGTACAAAATCTGCAAGTATTTCTCCTATAGTTATGACATCCAACATTTTACCTATAAATATGGTTAGATTCTTCTACAACCCATTTGGTTTTTCTCGCTATCATTAATTCTTCGTTAGTTGGTATTACAAGTACTTTGATCTTTGAACCAATAGTGGTTATTATTTTTTCTTTTTCCTTTGATTCATTGGATTTTTTATCAATCTTTATACCTAAAAAAGCAAGTGGTTCTAGTACCTGCTGTCTTATTGATACAGCATTTTCTCCAATTCCACCGGTAAAAACAATGACATCAACTCCACCCATTGCAGCTGCATAAGCTCCAATATATTTTGTAATCCTATATGTAAATATATCAATTGCATACTGTGCCCTTGTATTTCCATTCGCAGCAGCATTCATTATTTCCCGCAAATCATTTGAAACACCAGAAATTCCCTTTAAACCACTTTTTTTATTAAGCAAATCGTTCATCTCTTTTATCCCTAAATGTTCTTTTTCCATTATATATAAAACAACATAAGGGTCCATATCTCCAGTTCTTGTCCCCATCACAAGCCCTTCTAATGGTGTGAAACCCATAGAAGTATCTACAGATTGTCCATTTTTTACAGCTGTGATAGAACATCCATTACCTAGATGACAGGTAATAATTTTTAACTTTTTATAATCTTTTCTTAGAATTTCTGCTGCCCGCTGAGAAACATATTCATGGGATGTTCCGTGAAAACCGTATTTTCTAATATGATATCTTTCATAAAGTTCGTATGGTAATCCATAAATATATGCTTCTTTCTGCATTGTCTGATGAAAGGCAGTATCAAATACAGCAACCTGTGGCACATTAGGAAATATCTTCTCTGCTGCAATTATACCCTGATAATTTGGTGGATTATGAAGAGGAGCAATATCAAAACAATCCTGTATTACTTCTTTTACTCCTTTTGTTATCAGTGCAGATTTTGAAAATTTTTCTCCACCATGCACCACCCTATGACCTACGGCATCAACCTGAATTTTATCTTTAAAAATACCAACTTTACTATCAATAAGAAGTGCAGCTACATTTTCCAATGCTTCTGTATGATCTTTTGCAGTTATATCTTTTATATATTCTTCATCTTTTTTCATTTTATCATTTTTATAATGCAATTTTGATTTTTCTTTTCCTATCTCTTCTACCATACCTTTTGCTAAAACATTACTTTTTTTATCATCAATATCAAAAATTTGAAATTTTAAAGACGAACTACCACAATTTATAACCATTATTTTCATAATAAATACCTCCAACTATTTTATATTACTTAATCTCACAACATTAATTGCTATAACATTCACAATATCCGAAGCTTTGCATCCACGAGATAAATCACTGCATGGTCTTTTTGTTCCTTGATAGATAGGTCCATATGCTTCTGCTTTTGCAAGTCGCTCAGTTAACTTGTAAGCAATATTTCCAGAATCAAGATCGGGAAAAATTAAAACATTTGCTTTTCCAGCAACAGGTGAGCCTGGTGCTTTTTTAGCACCAACTGCAGGGACTAAAGCGGCATCCGCCTGCATTTCACCGTCTATTATTAAAGTTGGATCTTTTTTCTTAGCAAGTTCAAGTGCTTTTGTCACTTTATCAATCCTTGCATGTTTTGCACTGCCCTTTGTAGAAAAAGAAAGCATTGCAATCCTTGGTTCTTCACCAATTAGTTCTCTGTATGTTGCACCTGTTGTAACTGCTATATCAGACAACTGCTCTGGATCAGGATCTATTACAAAACCAGCGTCAGAATAAAACAAAATTCCATCCTTACCAAATGACTTATCAGGTAAAATCATCACAAAAAAACTAGAAAGTGTCTTTATACCTTCTTTCATCCCAATTAGATAAATGGCAGCGCGTGAGACATCAGAAGTAGTATTTACAGCACCTGCTACAAAAGTATCAACTATTCCTTTTCTCACCATCATGGCACCATAATAAACATCCCTCTTCATTATATTTTTAGCTTCTTCCGGTGTCATTCCCTTTGCTTTTCTTATCTCATAAAACTCATTAGCATATTCATCTAAATTTGGAAGATTATCAATATCAATAATTTTTATTCCATCAAGAGATAATTTTTTTTCGCTTGCTATCTGTTTTATTTTATCAGGATTTCCTAACATCACAATCTCAGCGATACCCATCTGTGTTGCTTTTACTGCTGCTTCAATTGTTCTTTCGTCATTTCCTTCTGGTAGCACTACTTTTCCTGGTTTTTTTCTGGCTTTTTCATACATATTTTCCATAAAAGTAGCCATATCAATATACCTCCTAATTATTTTAAATATTTATCAGACTTTAAAAGATAATTTTTCACATAATCATCAATACCATCCTCAAGAGAAGTAATCGCCCAAGGATATCCTGCTGATTTCAATTTATCCATTCTTGCTTCTGTAAAATACTGGTATTTTTCTTTTAATTCATCAGGCATATCTATGTATTCAATATTTTCTTTTTTATTCATCGCTTTGAAAACCGCTTTTCCTAAATCTTCAAAACTTCTTGCTTTACCTGTGCCTATATTATATATACCTTTTAAATCTTTCTCAAAAATAAAAAGGGTCATATCTACAGCATCTTTTATATAAATAAAATCACGTAACTGTCCGCCATCTTTGTATTCTTTTTTATATGATTTGAAAAGTTTAAGTTTTCCTGTTGTATTTATTTGTTCAAATGCTTTATGCACCACACTTCTCATATCTTCTTTATGATATTCATTGGGGCCATATACATTAAAAAATTTAATGCCAGTGATTTTATCAAGCAATCCGTTACGTAAAGCCCACAGGTCAAAAATATGTTTTGAAAAGCCATATTTATTCAAAGGTTTTAAATTTTCTATTTTTTCATGCGCATCATCAAATCCATTGGTCCCATCCCCATAAGTTGCAGCAGATGATGCGTAAATAAATTTTTTATTGTTTCTTATACACCATTTTGCAAGGACCTGAGTATATTTAAAATTATTTTCAATTAAAAATGAAACATCATTTTCGGTTGTTACACTGCATGCCCCCATATGTATTATTGCTTCAACCTTTTCTCTTAAAATTTTATCATCAAAAAGTATTCTTTTTAAAAAAGGATCTTTCTCTTCATAATCTATAAATTTTAAATTTAACAAATTCTTCCATTTATCTTCATCCCTAAGCCAATCAACTATGTGAATATTATATATCCCTTTTTTATTTAGCCCCCAAACAATAGCGCTACCTATAAAACCAGATCCGCCAGTAACTACAATCATAGCCTCCTCCGTTAATCAATTCACATCAATTAAAAATTATCTTCTTTTTATATTCTTTTTCGTACTTTTTTATATACAAAGAAAATCTTTTCTGAATTTCCTGTTTTATCTCCGGTGCCAAATTAAAAACAATCTCTTTTTTCTTTTCACTTTTACAGATATATTTTATCTTTTTTAACTGCTCAATGCAAATACTTTCTTTTGAAGGAATAACACCGTTACCACTACAATATGGACAGATATCATAAAAAGAACCGCCTGATTCATCAACCACTCTTTTTCGCGAAATAACAAGTAATCCGAACTCATTTATTTCCGTAGTTTTAAAATATATCTTTGACTTTGAAAGTTCCTGTTCCAATTCTTTCCTTAGCATCCTTTTATTTTCTTCTGACTGCATATCAATGAAATCAACAACTATCAAACCACCTATATTTCTAAGAATTATTTGCCTTGCAATTTCTTTTGCTGCATTTAAATTCAACATCAAAATTGAACTTTCCACATCACTTTCTCCTTTAAATTTTCCACTATTCACATCTATGACTGTTAATGCTTCTGTTGTATCAATTTTAAGATAGCCACCCTTCTTAAAGGGAATTATTCTGCTTTTTAAGTTATTAATTTGATTTTCCAGATTATAATATTTAAAAATACTATCAACGCCTTTATATAACTTTAATTTAGGTTTATTTATTCCTGCTTTTTTGATATATTTTTTAATATCATTATAAATACCTTCTGAATCAACAATAATTTCATTTATTGAATTATTCAATGTATCCCTCAATATTCTTAAATAAAATTTTTCTTCTTCATATAATAAAGCCGGAGCTTTTTCCTTTTTATAAGATTTCAATATATTCTGCCATCTTTTAAAATTATGTTTTATTTCTTCCTCTATCTTTTTATTTGAAATTCCTTCTGATGTGGTTCTTGCAATTAAACCTGCGCTTTTACTTATCTTCTCCCGCATTTTTAAAAGAATCTCCCTTAATCTGCGTCTTTCTTTTTCGTTAATAACCTTTTTTGATATACCTATCTGATTTGAATTTGGAGAAAAAACTGTATAGTATCCAGGTAAAGTAATATTTGTGGTCAATCTCGCTCCTTTAGTTTTATATGGGGGTCTTACAACCTGTACAAGAATATCTTGTCCTTTATGAAAAACCTCAGAAATATTTCTTCTTTCATTTTCATCATTGATAACTTTCATTGAATCAATATCAAGTGATTCATTATAAGCCTTTTCAGACAAAAAACCAGGTTTTTCATCGCCAATATCAACAAACGCAAAATTCATATTATTTATAACTTTGATTATTTTACCTTTATATATATTACCGATTTTTGCATAAGAGCTTCTTTCTGTCCAAAAATTTATCAACTTACCATCCTCAACTATAGCTATATTTATTTCAAAATCTTCATCATTTATATATATCTGCTTCATTTTACTAAATTATATTTCTTCCCCTTTCATATATTCTCTATATATATTTTGAGCTATACCTATTATAATCATAATAAATAAAATGGATGAGCCTCCATAACTCAAAAGTGGCAGAGTGAGTCCAGTAACTGGTAATAAGCCAATTGTCATTCCAATATTTATAACAAATTGAACTAAAATAATCATTGCTATAGTCGCAGCAAGCATTTTTCCACCTGCAAATTTACATAACTTGGCTATTTTTAATATTTCCATTATTAAAATATAATATATCAAAACTACAAATAATCCACCGATGAAACCAAATTCCTCACATATCACAGAAAAAATAAAATCAGTATATTTAATCGGAATAAAATTCAATTGGCTTTGTGGTCCACGTAACCAGCCTCTACCAAAAAATTTTCCAGAACCAATTGCTATTTTGGATTGAATAACATTATATCCCGCTCCAAGTGGATCTGCTTGCGGATTGATGAAAACCAGTAACCTCTGTTTTTGATAATCTTTCAATCCTATATATCCTACCGGAATAATCAGTATCAGAATAATAATAATTAAAATAAATTTTTTTATTGGAATATTGCCTATAAATAATACAACAAGAACCAATGGAATTATTATAATAGCAGTTCCAAGATCCGGTTGTTTTAATATAAGTAGCATTGGAATCAATGTAATTAAAAAAATTTTCATTAGTGATTTCAATGTCCAGCTCTCATCACGTTTAATAATTATGTATCTGATAACAACGAGTGGGACAATTATTTTCATAAATTCGCTTGGTTGAAATTGAAAAGTGCCAAACCGCAGCCATCTCTGCGCACCCAGCGCGACATACCCAAAAACAAGCACAAGCACGAGAAGGAAAAGAAAAAAATAATAAAGATAATTGGCTAATGTTATTAAGTTATTATAATTGATATTTGAAAAAATTAATAAGACAAATAAACCAATAAAATACCATATTATTTGTTTTATGAAAATTTCATTAGCAGTTCCACCAGTTGCCGAATATATTGAAATAATTCCAATGAATACAAGCAACAATGTGGTTATTAATAAAATAATATTAAAATTTCTAAACGAATTTTTGAATAAAACAATTAATTTTTTTTGTAGATTCATTTTTGCTTTTTTGTCCTTAAATAATATTCAATAATATTGCCAGCTACAGGAGCTGCAACATCACCACCACTTCCGCCATGCTCTATAAGCACAAAAATCACAATTTCAGGATTATCAAAAGGTGCAAAACCAGCAAACATGGCATGGGTCTCCCCATGTGGATTTTCCACGGTTCCTGTTTTACCAGCAGATATTATTCCTTTTATACGCGCTTTTGTTCCAGTGCCACGATTACTTTGAACAACAAAACGTAATGCGTTTCTCATAATATTTATTACTTCTTCGGAAACTTTTATATCAAACAATCGCTTAGGTTCTGTGAGTTTGATTATTCTTCTATTTTCGCTAGTTATGGCCTTTACTACAAATGGCTGCATTGCATAACCTCTGTTTGCCATGACTGCCATAATATTCATTATCTGTAAAGGAGTTGCTGTTATATATCCCTGCCCTATTGACATCATAACAGTATTACCTGGGAACCATGGTGTTCTATCTATACGTCTTTTCCATTCTCTTGTAGGAACAAGCCCTGCTTTTTCTCCAGGTAAATCAATTCCTGTTTTCTCACCGAGCCCAAACATCACAGCATATTTATATAATAACTCAACTTTCATTTTCAATCCTAATTTATAAAAATATATATCACATGACTCAGCTATTGCCCTGTAAAAATCAACATATCCATGCCCTGATCTACGCCAGCATTTATAGGGCCATGTTTTTATCCAGTATATACCTTCACATAAAAAAGATGTTGTAGTATCTATGACTTTTTCATTTAATCCACCAGAACCTACTACAATCTTAAAAATTGAACCTGGTGAATAAAGACCCTGGACTACCCTATTGTTCAAAGGATTATCTTTATCTCTTATCAAACGTTTCCATTCTTTGATATCTATGGTTCCACTAAAATAATTTAGATCATAATCCGGTTTTGAAACCATACATAATATTTCACCTGTCTTTGGATTACTAGCTATAATTACTCCACTGTAATTATTTTCATCCATTATTTTCTCTGCATATTTTTGAAGATTATAATCAATTGTTAAAACTAAATTATTGCCTTGCTTAGGAGCGATAGTTTTTATTATTTCTTTTTGTCTGCCAAAAGCATCTGTTAATATATACATAACACCATCTTTCCCGCGTAATTCTTTATCATAAAAATTTTCAACGCCCGTCTGCCCCACTATATCACCAGGATAATAATCTTTATCTTTTTTTAATTGATTCAAAGATATCTCGCCTGTATAACCAATTATATGGGAAGCAAGGGAATTATAATTATAAAATCTAACCGGTTCCTGAGATATTGAGATACCATTAATTTCTATTGCTTTCTCTTCAAGTTGTGATATCTCCTGTTCATTTAGATTTCTTTTTACCACTATTGGTTCTAGTATATATTCTCTGCTCTCTTTTAATTTTTCCATAATCTCTTCAGGAGAAACTTTAATTATTCTTGCAATCTCACTCATTGATTTGGTAATATCCTGATTTTTTTTAAAATAATAAGGGATTATACTTAACTGATATGTGGCTTTATTTATCACAAGTGGTTTATAATTTTTATCATAAATATATCCACGTGGCGCTCTTATTTTAACTATATTAACACAATTAGAGTCTGCAATCTTTCTATAATAATCCCCTTTTATTATCTGTATGTAAAATAACCTTATCAGAATAACAACTACAAAAAATGACACTATCCACGCAAGAAATATTATCCGTATAAATCTTTTATAAATATTTTTTATATTATCTATTATTTCGTCTTTTGCCATTTAACAATTCCCAATTTTAATAAATCATTAAGCCATAAAATCGCAGCTCCAAAAGCAACAGTAAAAACAATATTTAAAATTACCCTGGCAGGTATAAAATATAACTTTCCTTTCCAGTGAAATAAGAAAATAAATATTGTGTAAATGATAATTTTAAACAGATATGAAATAAAAATTATAAATATCCTAGTCAGTAAATCCTCTGTATTCATATTCTCACATAAATAAAACAGAAACAACAGGGTTAACAAATAAACTGTTAAATTTATACCTAAAAAATCCATATAAATAGAATCCAAGATTAAAGAATAAATAATTGCAAAAGTAAAACCCGTCCATATCATACCAGAAAAAAACAACATAATTGAAGTAATCAATATGATATCAATATAAAAAAATATCCTGAATATGCTGTAATTAAATAAAGAAATAAAAATTATTATAGAAAGAAAAATCCAAAATAAAATATTTTTAATGATTCTTTTCAAAAAATTCCCTCTCTTTAATTTAATATTATTAAAAAATATTTTTTATTTTATATATCCGCTTACAATATATACTTCCTGTATATCTGCGACATTTACCAATGGTCTTACTTTGATATCCATGGTTAATTTGTCAGTTTTTTTCTCTGCAGAAATAATGCGACCAACCGATAATCCGGCAGGAAATGAAGAACTTAAACCAGAAGTTATTAGCAAATCGCCAATAATTACATCTTCTTCTTTGGGTATATATTCAAGCTCACATAAATTATATCCCGCCCCTGTTAAAACACCTGTTTTTCTGTTACGTTCAATTCTAACAGAAATTCTGCATTTAACATCTGTTAAAAGCAACACAACAGAAGTATCAGGAAAAACTTTTTGAATAACACCAACCACTCCGTCTTTAGAAACAACGCCATCTCCAACTTTTATATTATCTTTTTCACCCCTATCAATTAAATAACTAAATATAAAGCCATCTTCATTTGCTCCTATCACATTTGCATAACATTTAATAAACTTTTTTGACTTATTATCATCTGTTAATTTTAATAATCTTTTTAATTTTTCATTTTCCGCTTTTAATATCTGATTTTCATTAACAAGAAATATATATCTTTTCTTTAAATCATTAACTAACTTGCCTGTATCCTTTATATAATTTGATGCAGTTAATGAATCTTTTATATAAAAAATTTTTTCCGAAATACTTTTTTGCAAGCTGGAAAAAATAGAACTTAAAAAATTATATTTAATTTTACCTTTAATAAAAAAAATAATTAACAACACACATACAATTATAATGATTATATAAAACCTTTTGGAAAGGCGTTTAAATTTTATTTTCATTTATCAGACAATATAAGAATCGTCGCCCTCAAATGAAAGACGTCTTAATACTTCCATCTGTTCTTCAAGCATTTTTCCAGCACCAAGCACGACACAATCCTGTGGATTTTCTGCAAGATGAACAGGAACTCCTGTTTCATTGCTAAGTTTTATATCAAATGATTTTAACTGAGACCCACCACCTGTTAAAACAATCCCCTTATCAATAATATCTGCTGCCAGTTCTGGTTTGGTTTGTTCAAGTGTGAGTTTTATTCCTTCTATTATTTTTGTTATCGGTTCTTCAAGAGCAACAACCATCTCATCAGATGTGACTTTAATCGTTCTGGGTAAACCGGTTGTCATATCACTGCCCTTCACATCCATTTCAAGAGTATTTTCTAATTTCATTGCACACCCAATATTGATTTTCACCTTTTCAGCTGTTCTCTCGCCGATATGTACATTATATGCCTTTTTAAGATAGGACATTATTGCCTCGTCAAATTTATCTCCTGCGGTTCTTATAGAATTAAATACAACCAGACCACCCATAGAAATTACTGCAACCTCTGTAGTCCCACCACCTATATCAACCACCATATGACCCATAGGAACCTCTATTGGTAAACCAGCGCCAATTGCTGCTGCCATTGGTTCATCAATGAGATATACTTCTCTTGCTCCTGCTTGCAAAGCTGATTCCCTGACAGCTCTTTTCTCTACTGGAGTGACACCTTTGGGGACAGAAATTGCAATCCTCGGAGAGACAAGAGAATGTCTGTTATGAACTTTTACAATAAAATATCTTAACATTTTTTCTGTTACATTAAAATCCGCTATAACACCATCTTTCATCGGTCTGACTGCTCTTATTTCTCCTGGGGTTTTTCCCACCATTTCCTTGGCTGCTTCTCCAACTGCAATTACTTCCTTACCTTTATAAAGTGCAACAATTGATGGTTCTTTTAAAACAATACCTTTGTTTTTTATATATACAAGAGTCGTTGCTGTTCCCAGATCTATTGCCATATCATTGGAAAACAGCCCGAGAATATAATCAAAAATCATTTATTTTTTCCCCTTTCTCTTAATATTTTTCGTTGTTTTTTTAGTAATTTTAACCTGTTGTTTCTGGGGTTTTTCATCTTTATCTTTTATGATTTTACTTGCATCAAATCCACCCCATTCTATTGCAGCCTGTAAAACAACCAGACCGATAAGCAAAAGCAATAAAATAATACCTATTATTACTCCGAGCATAATAACCTCCAGTTAAAATAATTTTGTATAACTGTATTTAAAATTTAAAATATTATAACAAATTAATAATTAATATGCAATAATTTTTAAAAATTGAATAAAAATATTATTTTTTAAAAATAAATATATGGGCTTGGGTTATATTAGGATTAAGGATTACAAAATTCCATTGTCCTTTCCATTTATAAGAAGTATCATTAAAAATATCCACAATTTCATATATAGAATCAGAAGTAATTCCAAGCCAGTCAGAAGGCACTTCCACCCATGCAGATTGAGTATTATTTGGATCTAAATTAACAACAACCATTACTATATTCTTAAAATCATCAGTTGCTTTTGCATAAGCAATTATCTGCGGATTATCAGAACCAAGTATCCTGAAATTCCTGTTTGACTGTAATGCTTTATTATCTCTTCTTATCTTATTTATTTTTGATATCTCTGTTTTTAAATTGCCTGGTAAATCCAGATTCCAATATTTTATTTCATACTTTTCATTATTATTATATTCTTCTTTACCAGGAAATGGTTCATTTAAACATAATATATATGCAGGTCCATAAATACCATAATTTGATGATAGTGTAGCAGCCAGAACCAAACGAGCTACAAATGCAGGTCTGCCACCTTTCTGTAAATATTCATGCAGAATATCAGGAGTATTGGGCCAGAAATTAGGTCTAAAAAATTCATAAACTTCTGTTTGTGTCAGTTCCCTCATATAATCTTCCAGTTCCTGTCTTGTATTTCTCCAAGTAAAATAGGTGTAGGACTGAGTAAAACCGAGTTTGGCAAGTCGGTACATAATTTTTGGTCTTGTAAATGCTTCGGAAAGAAAAATAACATCTGGAAATTCTTTTTTTACTTCTGCAATTACCCATTCCCAAAATGCAAATGGTTTTGTATGTGGATTATCTACTCTGAAAAT
>JAOAIN010000193.1 GCA_026414685.1 Candidatus Goldiibacteriota bacterium | reverse complement strand
ATTTTCAGATGCTGCTTTATCTATCTATGATTTTTTCTGGCATACTTTTTGTGATTGGTATATTGAGATATCAAAGGTTGAATTGACAAAGCAAGACTCAGATTATAAAAATATTATAAAAAATGTATTATTGTATGTTTTGAAGGATACTCTTATTCTTATGCATGTTTTGATTCCTTTTATTACAGAGGAGATTTATACTCATCTACCTATATCTTCAAAAAAAGAATCAATAATGCTGGAGACGTGGCCTGAACCTATAAAAATAATTTTAAACGAAAATGAAAAAAAAGAGATAGAATATTTAAAAGAAATAATATATTATATAAGAAATTTACGTGCTGATTTTGAAATACCTGTTTCAGAAAATGTGGATATTTACATAAATATTCAAGATGCTGGTGAAATAATAGAAAAAAATAAAGAAATTATAAAAAAACTGGCAAGGGTAAATACAATATATTTTGAAATACCATTAAGATGTGTGAAAAAAGAAATAATAATAAGGGACGAAAAAAAGGGCGAAATTGGTATTGATATAAAGGCAATAGCCGATATAAATAAGGTTTTGAATAATAAGAATAAGGAAATAGAAAGATTAAAAAAAGCAATTGAGACAACAGAATTAAAATTAAGGGAACCGGATTTTATAAAAAACGCACCTGAAAAATTAAAACAAGAAATGAATAATAAAATTGATGAATATAGGAAAAGAATAAATATATTAGAAGATGATATAATGAATTTAAATAAGGCGGTTAAATAATGGATATACTGCGTAAATATTCAAAAGAAATAGATGAAGTTTTAGATATGGCATTAAAAGAAGACATTGGAGCAGGTGATATTACAACTGAAATGATAATTCCGGATAATATAATTGTTAAAGGTTCTTTCATGGCAAAGGCAGAAGGTATATTGTGTGGATTACCTGTTGTTAGAAAATTATTTCAGAAACTTGATAAAGATATTAAAATGGATTTTAAAAAGAAAGATGGAGATTTTATTAAGTATGGAGATATTGTTGCAATTGTGCGTGGTAAAGCAAGACCGATTTTAACAGGGGAGCGGCTTGCTTTAAATATTTTACAGAGATTATCAGGTGTTGCAACAATTACAAATAAATTTGTTCAGATTATAAAACCATATAAGAAAACAAAAATTTTAGATACTAGAAAAACTACTCCTAACCTTAGAATACTTGAAAAATATGCTGTAAGGATTGGTGGTGGTGAAAATCACAGGATGGGTTTATATGACGCAGTTTTGATCAAAGATAATCATTTAAAGATTATTGGAGATGATTTAGAAAGAAAATATATTGAATTGAGACGTTTTATCCCTAAAAATGTAAAAATAGAGATAGAAGTGCATAATATAGATTTTCTGGAAAGAGTTATAAAACTCAACCCTGATATTATAATGCTTGATAACATGTGTCTTAAATATCTTGATGAGGCACTTGCAAAAATTAAAGAATTAAATTATAAAGGTAAAATTGAAGTATCGGGTGGGGTGAATCTTTCTAATGTGCGGGATATTGCTATGCGAGGAGTGGATTATATTTCAGTTGGTTTGATAACTCATTCTCCAGATTCTCTTGATATAAGTTTCAAAATAATTAAATAAATATAAAAGATGTTTGATATAGAAAGTATTAAAAAAAAATTATCAAAAAATTATATTCTAAATAAAATAATTTTTTTTAAAAAAATTGAATCAACAAATAAATTCTTAAAAGAAAGAAATTTTTCAAGCGGTACAATTATTCTAGCTGAAAAACAAAGCGGTAGTTATGGTAAATTGGGGGTTAAATGGTATTCACCCAAAGGTGGTTTGTGGTTTTCATTTGTAATAAATAAAAAGATAAAAAAACCTTATAAATATTTGATGACTGTTTCAGTTGCTGTAGTAAAAACATTAAGGACTTATAAAATAAAAGCATTAATAAAAAAACCAAATGATATATTAATAGATGGTAAAAAAGTTTGTGGTATTTTGCTTGAAAATGATTTTTACATTGGCAAAGTTGTTGTAGGGGTTGGTTTAAATGTAAATAATAAAGTCCCTTCAAACACCAATATTCCTGCAATTTCAATAAAACAAACATTAAAGAAAAAAATTGATTTAAATGAGATATTTGTTAGATTAATAGGAGTAATAGATAAATATTTAAAAAAAGATAAAAATACAATAGATAAATATTGGAAAAAATATTTAATTAAAATTTTTTAATAAAAGTAAACCAACTATTGTTTTTGCATCAGTTATTTTTCCTTTTTTTATCATT
>JAOAIN010000183.1 GCA_026414685.1 Candidatus Goldiibacteriota bacterium | reverse complement strand
TGCAGAGCCAGAACTACTAGGTGCAATTATCAAAGAAGGTGAAACATTAATAGCACTTGCCTGTCCTGTATTTGTAACTGACATGACAACTGTAATTGTCCAGCCAACTCCAACATATTCAGGAATAGATGCAATGGATGATTGCAAAGCTGCTCGTGTTTGAACTGTTGCCCCCCTGTTTGAATAAGTGGAATACACAGTTGCATTGGAATTTGCATCTTGTCCGCCAGCCCTTGCATTAAAATTTAAAGAGCCAGCTGAATCCATAGAATAAATCCATGTAAAAACTGCAGAGCCGTTATTACCCGGTATAGAAGCAGAACTAGGCGTCGGTCCACTTACAAGTGAATATCCTGCACCATAATAAGAAACAATATTTATTTCTGGTGTTACATTATTACACGCTGCCTGCCCAACATTTGTGACACTTAAATAAACAGTTAAATTATTTCCTGTTGATATAGTTGTCTGTGATAAAGTAAGATTAACTACCAGATTTGCAGCGGTCTGTATATTAACAGATGGCGAAGTTGCTGTATTTGACAATACAACCGTATTTTCATTTGCATCATATCCTGAAACCCTGCCAGAAAATGTAAGAACTCCTGCATTTGTAGCTCTATATGTCCATGTATATGATTTGCTCGCACCGCCTGCAATATTCCATGGCGCATCCGATGTAGGACCCCCTGTATATGATACAAGTCCTGTTACTGACTCACCGAGCAGTTGCGGTGTAGGAGATACACTATGCGCAAGTGCCTGTCCTGAATTTGTAACAGATAAAACCAAAGTTATTGTCTGACCAACAGATACTTGTGATGGATATGCAACTAAAGAAGCAGAAAGAGAAGGGCTTGTCTGTATCACGGTATTTAAATTCATTGAATTTGACTGTTTTGTAAGCCCTGTATTTGCATCTGTCCCAGATGCATAACCGCTGAAATTAACAGTTCCTGTGCCTGTTGCTGAATAAGTCCATGTAAAATTAGCTGTCTGACCGCCTGATAAGTTAAAGTTAGATGGAGTTGGTCCAGATAAAAGTGAAACAGTCCCACCTGTTAATAATAAGGAAGGTGTAATATTATTTGCACCTGCCTGGCCTGTGTTTGTAACGCGCATAAGAACTGTAAATACCTGGTTAATGCTCACAGATGCAGGAGCAATTATATCAGAAGTAAGATTTGCAGGTGTCTGGAGAACAAGATTTCCGCTTGGTGATGCTATTGCATTTACTGTATTATTTGAGTTTTCATCATAGCCAGTGGCATAGCAACTAAAATACACAGTGCCAGTGCCTGCCGCTGAATAAGTCCAGGTAAATGTGTAACTGTTATTACCACCTGGAACAGTTACAGATGAACTAGGGGCTGAAATCAAAGTTATTGCAGTTATAGTATTTGTCCCTGAAACACCAACAACTGTAATACCTGCTGATGTATTATTGCAATTTGCTGTTCCAGTATTAGTTACAGTTAAAAATACTGTAATATATTGGCCGATAGAAGCAGAAGTGGGTGGCTGGACATTTCTTGCAGCCAATAAACTCGCTGCGTTTTCTATTGTTATTTCCGAAGATGTTGTTTCATTTGATATATAAAGATTGCCATTAGAATTATTCTGTCCATAAGCAACTCCGGTAAAACTCGCAATACCTTGTACGTTTGCCCTGTAAATCCAAGTAAAATATCTATCAGCGCCATTTGGCACATTTTGTGCTGCTGGGTTAGGACCTGACTGTAAAACAAGAGCGCCAGGAGTGCCATTAAGTGTTAAAGCACTGGGTGTAACATAAAGTGGAGCCCCACTTATATTCGTTGTTCTTGCTATTATGGTTACAAATTGTCCTGTGCTCACTGTGATATCACTTGCAGGAGTTGTCAGCACATAAACCAGTCCAGAAGTAAATATACTTTTCGTCGTTATTGCAATAGTATTTGAAGTTGCTTCTGTTGTGTAATAAGCTGGTGCTCCGCCGCCTCCACCCCATGAATAATTAACAGCTATTTTATAATAATAAGTAGTATTAGGTGTTAAATTTATATCCTTAAATGTAACAGTTGCACCTGGATTTTGTGCTGCAGTCCATGATACAGCAGTATAACCAGATACAGGATTTGTACTTCTATATACAGTATAACTATTTATCAAATTATATGGGTCATTGGAAAGACCAATCCATGTAAGAGTAGCATCATAGTAATTAACTACCTGCGAAACTGGTTGTGGAATTGCCTGTAATTGCATTGCAGGCATGTCTGCACTGCCATCGTCAATGTCGCTTTGCGTTATTGTCTTCTTCACAGCACCGACATAAGAATCGCCGATCCACTGGCATAAAGAAAACTGGTCTTTATATGCCTGAGCAATGGTTACAACTTCTTGCCCAACATTTACTAATGTAGTCCAGTCATAACTGCCAACATCAGAATTAAAATATGCAGGTGTTGTAAGGCCACTGTAATATGCAGGAAATATTTTTTGTGGGCAGTTACTATCAGGTCCAATGTTTTGGTCTCCGACCTGGCCGGATATGCCTATCCTGTATGCGCGAAGGCCACAATAGGAATTTGCAGTTGCTGCAGTGCCTGTTGACCAGCCGGGATTAAAAACCTTGCCATACAGGGTAAATGATGCTGCAAAAACTCCGCCGGAAAAAATAAATAATAAAACAAAAGGCAGAATTAATCTATAGATTGTATTAAACTTTCCTTGCTGCTCCTTAGAACTCAATCAAACCTCCAATAAAAAAATTTTCAGGAGCTTTCTTTATTATTTTTCCTATTATTTTCCAAATGCTTTTGTGTTTCCTCATTAAGCCATTTATCTATTAAATCTTTTTTAAATCTCCAAAAAGAAGCAACACGAAATGCAGGTATTTTTCCCTGTTTAGCAAGTTTATATATTGTAACAGGCTTCATTTTTAAATAAGAAGCAAGCTCTTTAACTGTCATTATTTCTGATAATTCTTGTTTCATAAAAAATAAAGACACCAATCCTTTTTAATATTTTATACTCCCTTATAGTTTATTGTTATTTTGTGACATAGTTTCTCTAGTCTACTTTTCCCATTTATATAAATTATACACTTTTGTAACTTTTTTGTCAAACACTTTTTTTACTTTTTTTAATTCATTCGCGCCATAAAAAAACCTTATTTTATAAGGAATTTTTGTTTTATTTAAAAAAAATATGTAAAATATTATATTTTATTTAAAAAATAATAAATATTTTTTATAGAAAATTTTATCATAATAATGCGCAAAAGTGTTTTATTAAATGTGAATAAAATATTGATTTTTAAATTTTATATATTATTATAAACTTATGAAAAAAATAAAACTTAATTTACAGGTAATATACATAACAGCTTTAATTTTATTTATTGTAATTTCAAATTTAATATGGCTAAAAATTGACACTACTCCCCAGCGCTGGGATGAATCAATACATTTAAATGCTTCAAGTGGATTTTTAAACACATTAAAAACAAATCCGATAAGAATTTTTAAAACTTTTATAACTCAGGAAAATTTTTATCCACCATTAGTTCCTTTTTTAGGAGCATTTTTTGGGTTATTTAATCCCGAGCAGGATAATTTTACACATCTCATGATAATTTTTCATATTATTTTAATAATTTTTACTTTTCTCTTCGCTCAAATTTTATTTGATGAATATTCTGCGATATGTGCTGCAACCCTTGTTATTTCTTTTCCATTGATTTTTACAGAGGGACATTATTTTATGTTTGATTTACCACTGACTTCTCTTGTTATTATGGCAACATATTTTTTATTTAAAACAGATTATTTTTTAAATAAAAAATATTGTTTTTTATTCTTTATAACCAGCGGTTTGGGAATG
>JAOAIN010000128.1 GCA_026414685.1 Candidatus Goldiibacteriota bacterium | reverse complement strand
GTTTTTACAAGACGGCCTTCTTTACTATAACTTTTCATGATAAGAGTTTTCAGTGTTGTTTTATCTATAAATACTATATGTTTTGAAAATTTACTTGATTTTGATTTTGGATACCTCTCTACAACATAACAGTCAATACCATCTATCTTTTTATCTTCTAGGCGTTTATATTCATAATCTTCTGTCACACCACCGCTCATCTCTTCATTTGTAATATCTGTATCAACAAAAGTTGCTTCTTTGTCAGAGCCTTCTACCTGTCTGGGAGAACCTATTGATTTTAAATAAATATACATAACTGTTTTATCTTCCTTTTTAGAAGATAAAAAAGTAGTACCAGCATAGGATGAATCAATAAAACGAAACATTGATTTTTCGCCTTCTTCGTTTGTTAAAGATAAAATTACAAATTTTCTTGACTCCTTCTGCTGCGTTTCAAGATTAATAAGTTCCATCAATCCTTTTTTAACCATACCCTTTTTTGATTTGTTCGCAGCATCTGCCTTTTTAATAATGTCAAGCCCTGTTAATTCTTTATCATCTGAGTAAAGAAACTGATTCACACTGATAAGAGTAAAAAACAAAACAAGAAATAGTAAAAACTTTTTCATAAACAACCTCCTTATTAAAATTTATAAATCTACAAATTTTCAAATTTGCAAATTTAAATACCTTGACCTATTCTCTATTTTCAAATCTTTCAAATTTCTAATGTGATGTATTATTGTCAAATAACATCAAAAGCGCAGGAATAATTGTAAGCGCACCAAAACCGGTTAAAACCATTACAAAACACATAAGCGCCCCAAACTGAGTAAGTGGTATAAACTTTGATGCAAATAAAACCATAAAACCTGCAGCCACAGATATTACATTATATATTATCCCCCTTCCAATTTCAGTTATTGCTGCTGCTGCAGCTTCTTTTTTTACTTTGGTTTTTCTATCCCTTAAATACCGCACCAGATAATGTATGGGATAATCTATTCCTATGCCTATGGCAACTCCGGCAATCATTGAACTCACGGTATTAAATGGTATGCCTATATATCCCATAATTCCAAATGTTATGACAAGAGTCACAATAACTGGCATAAGCGAAATAAAAGAAAGTTTCAGCGATTTAAAAGAATACAAATTAATAAAAAATACTATTATAAGTGAAACAAAAAGAGATTTAAGCATTGACCATGTTATTACATCATTTGAAATAACATATAGATTTGCATAGCCCGTAACTGTGATATTTAAATTATATTTAGATAAAAATTGTTCATTAAAATATTTATAAATATATTTTTTTAATTTTACTATTTCAACAGTTGGTAAACGCTTCATAATGAGTGTTACCCTTGTTTTATCTTTATTTGCAGTTATCACACTGTCAATTTTTCCAGAATATAAAAGCATATAATCATTTATTTTTTCATCTGTATCAGGCAATTTGTAATTTATAGTTAGCCCACCATACATCTCCTGATTCATTTTTTTCAGATATTCATTTAAGTAAAAAACTTTTCCTATTTTAGGAAAATCTACAACAACTTTATTACAAAATACTTCTATTTCTTCTAGTAAATCTTTTTTTAATACAGAAGACCCATCTTTTGTTTCAAAAACAATATCCAAATTCTGCGTTCCTGACATTTTTTTATTTAAAAGATTGTCAACCATTCTTATCTGTGTATCTTGTCTAAAAAATTCAATATCATTCATTTCCACTTTTATTTTAAATATGCCTATCGCAAATATTATTATAAGAATTACTGTAATAAAAATTATAAACTTACTTTTTGTAATTGTAATATGAGATAAAAATTCAAGAAATTTTGTTATTAAATCATTTTTCTTTTCTTCTTTGAAAAATATTGTTTTTTCTTTTTTGCCTAATAATAAAAAAGAAGGTATTAAAAAAAGCGCTATGAAAATAGCAAATAAAATTCCGATAGATGTAAATAATCCAAAATGTTTAAGCGGTCTAAAACCACCAGTAATTAGTGAGCTAAATCCTACTATGGTGGTAAGTCCTGCCAGAAATATTGATACGCCTATGGTTATGATGTTATCTTTCAATACTATTTTTTTATCCTTTTCATTGCTATGGAAATAATTGTTCATAAAATGTATACCATAAGCACTGCCGACAGCTATAAGCATAACTGGTATTACAGAACTTATTATATTTAAAGGAATATTAAGATAAGACATCAATCCTACTGCCCAGGCAGCAGCTAATATAACGGCAAAGAGCGGATAAAATACGCCCTGCAAATTACCAAATGATAAAAACAAAATAACTATAACAACTAGCCCCACTAGCGGGACGAGAACAAGAAGATCACTTAAAATATATTTATTTATTGAATAAGTTACAACAGGCCCCCCACCCACATATACTTTATATGGACTATTTTTTGTTATATCTAAAATACTCTCATATACCTGCCCTTTAATTCCGAGTCCAACATTATTTAACTGAACAAGTATTCCTGATAAAGTCCCATCTTCAGAAACTAAAAATCCACTGTATAATTTCCAATCCTTTATTTTTTTTTCTATATCTTTTACATCTTTTTCATTAACTTTTTCGCCATCAAAAATTTTTATAACTTTAAATTTGTCTTTTTCTCCTTTTATATAATCTATGTTTATTAAACTTCGGACTTCTTTTACCGGTAATGTGTATACACGCTGTATTTCTATTTCATCTATTCTTTTTATTTTTCTTGATATCTTTTCTGCCAATTTTTCATCCATAAAAAATTCATTTACCAGACGTTTTTTATCTTTTAATAATTCTTTCATTTCCTTACCATCTATTGCACCTGATTCACTTATAACAGCGATAACTTCATTTGCTTGTTCTTTTGTAATTTTAAAAAGTTT
>JAOAIN010000155.1 GCA_026414685.1 Candidatus Goldiibacteriota bacterium | reverse complement strand
TTTTCTTTTAAATGAAAATTATGTTTTTCAAGAACGCCTGGCTTCATCATCAAAGAAAATATTTTTCTGCCTGGTCTTCCTTTTGCGCCAGTTAAAGCCCAGTCCTTAGGTTTATTTAAATACTCTGACTTTTTGTCACGTTTTAATTCAATATTCTCCATCATTTGTCCCAATAATCCATCAGCTAAAACCATAACAGGATTTCTGTATTTATCTGCAAGGTCAAAAGCATCAAATGTAAAATCATACATCTCCTGCAAAGTGGAAGGAGCAAGCACAATCATCCGATAATCTCCATGACCTGGTTTACATGCCTGAAAATAATCTGATTGAGATGGAGCAATATTACCAAGGCCAGGGCCACCACGCATAACATTTACAATAACACCAGGTAGTTCACACCCAGCCATATATGATAATCCCTCTTGCATTAGTGAAATACCAGGAGATGATGATGTGGTCATAGCACGCGCTCCTGCTACTGCAGCTCCAAATACAAAATTAATTGCAATGAGTTCGCTTTCTGCCTGCATGAAAACCCCACCTACTTCTTTCATTCTTTTTGACATATATTCTGGAATTTCATTTTGCGGAGTTATAGGATAACCTGCATAAAATCTGCATCCAGCATCAATGGCTGCCTCAACTATGACAAAATTGCCTTTTACAAATATTTTTTCGCCTGTTTTATTCATCTGTTATGTACCTTTTCTTCTATTATTTCAATTACTTCTATTGCAGCATCAGGGCATACAATCGCACATAGAGTACAAGCATTACATTGACCTTTATTTTTAAATTCTGAAATATTATAACCAAATTTATTTATTTTTTCGCCTATTTTTATCTCACCCTTTGGGCACTGGTTTATACAGAGCAAGCAGCTCTTACATCTGTCTTCATCTATTATAATTTTACCTTTTTTCATAAAAAATCCGCCTTTTAATTTTATAGTATTACTAAATTCACTTATAAATAATCACAAAATAAATGTTAAAACACATACTATGAACATTATTGCTCACTGGAAACTATTATATTATATCATCTCATATCATAAATCCCCCTCACCTATACCCTCTCCCCCATGGGGAGAGGGGAAAGGGTGAGGGGGCATCCATGAAATACAATCAAAGCCATCTATACAAATAATGGCTTTATATTAAATTAAAAATTAATAAAAAAACATATAATTATTATATTATAAGCATTGATATTTGACAAGAAATATTATTAATACAATGGCAAATGCCAGGTGGCAAGTGATAAATGTATAATGTGTCATATAATCTACCATATCTTCTGAATCTAACATATATAACGTATTTGCTGGATTTGGAAATATCAATTTTTTACATCTTTACATTTTTAGATTTAAAAATTTTAACAACAAGCAATATTAGTGTATATTCTTTAAACGGTTGACACTTCAATTCAAACATGCTATTTTTTACATATGAAAAAAATATTAATATTATATTTATTATTTTTAAATATACATATCTTTGCCAAGGATGAAAAAATAAACATTCCCCTGCCCAATCCAACAATAAAAGTATTATACACTATACCTGGGGCTGATGTTAATGCCAGCCAGGAAATATTTGAGATAAAACCAACGCCGGAATTTAACATTGATGGCATATTCAACGAGCAGATAAAAACACATCCAATTATAATACGTGATAGTAAATGTGTAATTATTGCAAAAATTTATTTCAGTTATAACAATAATGGCATTTATTTGTTTGCCGATATCATTGATAAGTCACCCGGTTTGAATAAAAACACAAAAGAAAACATAAATAAAGGTGATTCTATTGAATTATTTTTTAATTTCGGAAGGATGTATCATATCGGTATAAAAGCAGCGGATAAAAAAGAATTATGGAACTGGACTTTACAATCCAATGTTGACAGGGATGATACCTGTTATAAAAAAACAAAAAACGGATATGTCATAGAAACCCAGATACCATGGCATAATTTTATGATGGGTTGTTTATGTTCATTAAGAAATAAAGAATTGGAATTTAATGTAATCATAAATAACCTGCAATATAATAATAAACTAATAAAATATAAGTTTTGTGAGATTCAGGATGATGAAATAGAAAAAGGTTGTAGGAAAGTGGTATTTAGATAAGAACGTCCACTGATGATGTTCGTTAATGATGTTGAAGGAAATTTTTATTTATTTTTTAAATTGTAACCGTAGGCTTTAGCCTGCGAATTTTCAGACGCCTTAATAACATCAACCATTAAATACCGCAAACTAAAGCTTGCGGCTACATTTAAAACCTACATTAAAAACAAAAAATAAAACAACCATCGCAATATAAACTTGCGCCAACCTTTTTCAATTTTCAATTTTCAATTCTCAATTTTCAATTATGGTTTATTCATTTCAAATTCGCAAACCCAGAAAATTTGAAAATTTGGTAGATATGGTAGATTAATAATACATCTTACTTCTTACTTCTTACTTCTTACATATTACATATTACATATTCCCCCGCCAATGCCTCACCAAGCAGCGCCGCTTGTTGCAGCACTATTTCTGTTGCATTTTCTTGTGCATCCGGTGGATAATTATACTTACGTAGTAGACGCTTCACAGCAACTCGCATTTGTGCTCTTACGTTTTCTCTTATATTCCAATCAATCTTTGCATTTTCTTTCACTGTTTTTACAAGTTCTCTTGCTATCTGTTTTAACACTTCATCTTTCATCTCTCGTACTGCACTTTCATTTGTGCATATAGCATCATAAAAGGCCTCTTCATTTTCATTTAGTCCGAGTTCTTCGCCTCTTTTGCTTGCCTTCTTTATCTCTTTTGCAAGTTTTATAAGTTCTTCCACTACTTCTGCTGTTTCTATGGCTTTTTTTTGCAGTTTAATAACAGCACTTTCAAGCATTTCAGAAAATTTTTTTGCTTTCACAAGATTTTTTCTTTTATAACTCTTTATCTCATCGTTTAAAAGTTTTTTTAAAACTTCTACAGCTAAACTTTTATATTCCATACCCCTGATTTCTGCTAAGAACTCATCAGAAAATATTGATATATCAGGTTTTTGAATACCGATTGCATCAAAAATATCTATGACTCGTCCTGCAGAAATTGCATCTGACACAATCTGTTTTACTGCTGTATCAATCTCATCACGAGATTTTGTAGTTGTATCACGTATTTTATCAAGGCGTATTTTTATTTGTTGAAAATAAGCAATTGCAGGTGTCGCTTTTACAGCTTCATCGCAGGTAGGCACAAGTGCGTATGCCTGTGAAAGACGAATGGTATGTGTCCTGAAATCATCTTTTTTACCTTTTTCAATAATAAAATTAGCACCTTCTATTATTGCCTTTAATTTTTCTTCTGTTGTTTTTAAATTTAATTTACTTTTGTAATCAAATCCATAAAACATATTTTCCACAATTTCAAATTCTTTTAAGAATACATATATTGCTTCCTGCATATCAAGTCTTATATTTTTCTTATCTCCTTCTGTATAATCAGCAAGCGCTTCTTTTAAACTATCAGCAATACCTATGTAATCAACAATTACTCCACCCCTCTTATCTTTAAAAACTCTGTTTACCCTTGCTATTGCTTGCATGAGTCCATGTCCCTGCATAGGTTTATCTATGTACATAGTGGTTAGGCATGGAACGTCAAACCCGGTAAGCCACATATCCCTAACTATTGCTATTTTAAAATTATCTTTTGGATCTTTAAACCTATTTGCTAGTTCTCTCCTTTTTTCTTTTGTTCTTATATGTTTTTGCCATTCATAAGGATCAGCAGCAGACCCCGTCATAATGACTTTCACAATACCTTTTTCATCATCATCATTACACCATTGGGGTCTTTGTCTTACAATTTCATTATAAACATCAATACAGATTCTCCTGCTCATGCATACAAACATTGCTTTGCCTTCAAAGGTTTCAAATCTTTTTTCAACATGATTTATAAAATCAGAAACCACCTGTTTTATACGTTCCTCTGCTCCCACGAGCGCTTCAACCCGAGCCCACTTTGTTTTTAATTTTTCTTTAAATTCTATTTCTTCGCCTTCTGTTACTTCTTCAAATTTTGTATCTATTTTGGGTTTTTCACTTTCTTTGAGTTTTATCTTTGCAATTCTACTCTCATAATAAATTTTGACTGTTGCGCCATCGCGCACTGCCTGTTCTATATCATAAATATCTATGTAATCGCCGAAAACTGCTTTTGTGTTTTTATCTTTTTTTTCTATTGGGGTTCCTGTAAATCCCATAAAAGAAGCATTAGGCAAAGCATCTCGCATATGCCTTGCAAATCCGTCTATAAAATCATACTGGCTCCTATGCGCCTCATCTGCTATTACTATGATATTTGACCGTTCGGATAATAATGGATATCTATCTTCATTTTCATCCGGGAAAAATTTCTGTATGGTAGTAAAAATAATTCCGCCAGATGCTACCTGTAACTTTTTTCTCAAATCCCCTCTGCTTACTACCTGAACAGGTGCCTGACGCAATGTTTCTTTACAATTGGCAAATGTGCCATATAATTGATCATCCAAATCATTTCTATCTGTTATAATTACAATAGTCGGATTATTTAATATATTTACTATTTTCCCAGTATAAAAAACCATTGAAAGTGATTTTCCACTGCCCTGCGTGTGCCATAAAACACCTATCCTACGGTCCCCTTTTATTGCTTTTAATGTAGTATCTATGGCTTTGTTCACTGCATAATATTGATGATATGCCGCAAGTTTCTTTAACGTCTGTTGCCTTGATTTTTCAAATACAATAAAATAATGTATTAAATCAAGCAGGACTTTTTTATTAAGCATTCCTTCTATGATAACACGCATTTGTGGCTCGGTTTCGGAAACTATTTTATTGCCATCTATTGTTTTCCATGGCATGAATCTTTCCCAGTCAGAAGTAATAGTGCCTGCCTTTGCTTCTATGCCATCGGAAATAATTAAAATTTGATTGTATTGAAATATGGTGGGTATCACTTGTTTGTATGTTTGTATCTGGTTAAATGCGTCCTGTATGTCTGCATCTGGGGTATCAGGGTTTTTTAATTCAATCAAGACGAGTGGCAACCCATTTATGAAAATAACAATATCAGGACGCCTGTTTTCTTTATTTTCAATTATTTTAAATTGGTTAACTGCAATAAAATCGTTGTTTTCTGGATTATCAAAATCAATGAGTTTTACAATATCATATTTTATTTCCCCATCTTTTTTCCTGTATTCTACACCTACGCCATCAAATAAATACCTGTAAAATTGTTCGTTATTTGTAACAGTATCCGGGCTTGGTAATGCAATTATTTTTTTAATTACCTCTTCATAAACAGAGTCGGGGAAATTTTTGTTTATTTTTTTTATAGAATTTAAAAGGCGGGATTTTAATATGACTTGGTCATATTCTTCTCGTTCTTTAAATGAACCATCTGGACCTATTTCAGGACCAAAAAGAATTTCATATCCTAAATCTTTTAATAAATCCAATGCCTCTTTTTCTATTTCCGATTCATACATAAAAATCCTTGGTTTTTTAGTTTGATTCTTCGTTTATTTTCATCATCATATTATAATGTGAAATGTGTCCAGTATATTCAAAAATCTTTTTAAATATTTCTAAGAATTTATCGAAATTTTCTTGAGAAATTGAAAAATTAATGTCGTCAATAATCTCATGTGAACCCACATTTATCCAAGATATTAAACATTGACAAATATTTTTTTCTTCACCATTAAATTTATCAATCAAATCATTTTCATTTAAAGAAGCAAGAAATTTAAAATAAAATTCAATTATTCGCCTCATTGAATTTTGTTTAGAAACACAATCAATATTTTCATTTCTAATATCATCCCATAATAATTGATAACTAGTTTTAATTGGATTTATTTCATATTTTTCTAAAAAACTAATATTATTTTTTTTTCTAACAATATAATATATAGTATCAAGTCTTTTGTTATAACAAGATTCACGAGAAGAAATAAAAGTAACTTCTTTAAAAAAGTATGCATTATGAGTAAAAATAAAAACCTGTTTTACAGAATCTTGCCCCGCTCTTACTCTTTTTAATATATTTTTTATTAAGGTAGAAACAATAAATAAAACATCTGAATCAAAACTTGATACAGGATCATCAATAACTAATATTTTATCTTGATTTATATTTTCTTCTGGATTATCAACACCATAAATCAAATGATAAAAATAAAGAAAAATCAAAAAATTTTTTTCCCCTTCACTTAAAGTTTTTTTTGCATCTGAACCATCATCCCTTTTAATACAATAATGTTTCTCATCTTCGGTTGTTTCTAATTTAAAACCTTTAAATCCAAAACTTTTAAGAATCTTGTTTATTGCATCAACCGTTGGCTTAACACTTTTTATTCCTTTCTCTAATTTTCCTATTTCATCTTTTATTTTATTAATTATATTTTCTTTTTCATTAATTTGATTATTTAAATTTTCTATTGATTTTTCCACGTTTGTTTTATTATCATTATAATCTAATATATCTTTCTGCAACTTATAAATAATATAATTCCAAATTTCTTCATCTAATATTACTTTATTGTTTTTCTTATCTTTAATAATCGAATTATGATCTTTTATTCTATTATTAATATTTTCTATAATTTCATTAATTTCTGTTAAATTTTTATATATATTCTTTATTTGTATTTTCAAACTCGGATTTGTGTATTTTTTTTCAAGTAATTGTAAATTTTGATTAACAATACTTTCAATTACTTTATATTTATCTTGTAATTTATCTTTCTCTTCATTAAGATATTTATTATTAGTGATTTCTAATATTTTATCTAAATGTCTTTTTATATTTTCTGTTTTACTTTTATAATTTTCTTGATATTCTTTTAATTTATTAATATTTTGTTTATATGTTTCATCAAAATATTCTTCTAATTGTTTTCTAAATTCTTCGGACGTTGTTTGCTGACAAAAGGGACATATATATACCTTTTTCTTTTCATCATAATTTCTGTCATAATATTCTTTCCCTTGTTTAATCCAATCATGATTATGTAATTTTTCTATCATCTTTGTAATATTTACATCTTTCTTCCCAATGATAGAGATATCTAAAATATTTTGATCATTTTCAAGTATTTCTAATCCCCCTATTAATTCATTGGCTATTAGCGGCAATTCGTCAATTAATTCCTGCCTTTCTCCATATATTAACTTATATTTTTCTTGTAATTTATCTTTTTCTTGTAATTTTGATTCATCTAATTCCGTATCTAAAATTTCATTAGCAAATTTTTTTTTATCTTTTTTATATCCTGTAAAAAATTCATCAAAATCATTTTGTAATTCTAAATATCCTTCTTTCCAACATTTTTCTTGAAATTGATTAAACAAATTATTCTTTTTTTGTTCTTCACTATCTTTATTCATTTTTAATTGATTTTGTTCTTGGAGTAATCCATTAAGTTGTTGGGTTTTATCTTTTATTTTTTCTTCTATATTTTTTGCTTCTTTATCTAATGTATAAATACCAAACAAATTATCTTTTTCATAAAAATATTCTCTTATAAAATCTTCATTAAATACAAGTATTTTTAATTTCCTATCAGCATCCCATTCAATTTTGCATTTAGGATATTTATCAGGTTCTGGTATAACTTTTGTAATAGTAGTTTTTCCTGTGCCATTAGACCCATAAAAGAAATTAACTTTTCTTAAATCATCAATTATTACTTCATTTGAAAAAGTAGCAACCTGATTTAATTTAATCTTTTTAATCATATTTTTACCTTTATATTTGTAATCTTATCTTCCCACTCATCAACCTCGGTAACAATGAGTCGCGGAGTTGAGAGAGTGTTTGGTTTTGTAAAATATTTTCTTTTATTTTATCAATCAAAGATTTAACTATAATTTCAAAATGAAAAATTATTTTTTTGTTTTGTGGTAAAGTAATTATAAAATCAACTAAATTATTCCAATCAATTATTGGCATTTTTGTGCCTTTTGAATATCGTATGGCATAATCAATAAAATTCTTATTAGCTATTGTTAATAATATATAAGAAAAATATATTTTCTCTTTTGGTCTAAAGCTATGAACTGTTCCTGTAACAGCTCCTTTTATAGGTGAAAATCCTGCTTTCCCAAAATAAGGTCTAATAGAACCAAATAAGATATCGTATTCATTTAACTCAAAAATATTTGTTTGAAAATTTTCACCATTATTAAAATTATTAATAACTATACTAAAATTAGGCATAACAGATAAATCTATAACTTTTAAATTTTTCCATTTGTTTTTATCTTTTATTTTTTTTCTATTTTTAATAATAATATCTTTCAATTTTCTTATCTCCCACCCCTCTGGTATCAAGCCGAGTTCAGATTTCACCATTTTTCCCCCAGAACTCTTATATCCTGGGGATTTTAGGATAGATTTTATCTTTTGTATGAATGATGGGTTATTCCAATCTTCTTCTGTAATAGATGAAGGTAAATTTTGAATATCTGAAGGAAATTCAAAATCTATAAACCAGTGTTTAAAAATTGCTTGAGCAATAACCTCAAGCGTCTTATTCATCCGGTTATTCAATTCAATTTTATCATCAAAGGCAGAAAGGATGGAAGCGATGCGTTGTTGAGTTATTTTATCTTCTGGTATATATACTTCAAATTCATTTAGTCCTTCTTTTGTTATACATCCAAACACAGTCCCTTCATTTTCAAAAATACTTTTTAATTTCTTTTCATTAAATTTCATTAAATAATAAATAAATTCATTATTTTGCCCATTTATAGCAGCCAAACCGCGCCCAATACAACATTTTTCTCTTGTTATATTAATATCCCCTACAGGTGCTCTTACCGAAATTAAAACTGAATTTGGTTCTGCTATCCTTTGCGGTTTCTTGCACCACATAGTTACCTTTGGATATTTAAAACCAAAATCTTTTCTACCTTGAAAAAAAGGGATTCCGAGTTTTTCTAAATTATATGTTTCAGAAGGTGGGGATTGACCCATTGTAATTTTACAAATATTTTTTAATTTACAATACTTCCATTTATTTCTCATTTTCTAACACCTTCCACCACCCTTGCCACATCTTTACCGCAGGTTTTACATTTACCTTTTAAAACCAACCCACAATTTTCTTCTCCGATAGTATAATCCACAATTTCTGTTACAAAACAATTACTGCAAAAAACATTTTTTAAAATTTTTTGTTTTTCTTTTTCATCCATTTTATGCCAATATTTTATAAATTTTTTTGCCATTTCTCACCTATAAAATTAAATTTAAAATCCTTTGTAACCGCAGGCTTTAGCTTGTGATTTTTTCAAACGCTTTAATAACCTAAACAACATTAAATACCGCAAACTAAAGTTTGCGGCTACATTAAAAACCTACATTAAAAACAAAAAATAAAACAACCACCGCAATATAAACTTGCGGCTACGTTTTTCAATTTTCGATTCTCAATTCTCAATTTTCAATTAATGTATCCGTCTTTGTAACCGCAGGCTTTAGCCTGCGTATGTTTTGAATTCCATCAAAATACATTTTCCGTTTTCTGTAGCCGCAGGCTTTAGCCTGCGATTTTTCAGACGCCTTAATAACATCAACCATTAAATACCGCAAACTAAAGTTTGCGACTACATTTAAAAAACAAAACAAACAACAACTACCGAAAGCTAAAGCTTGCACCTACATTAAAAAAACAAAATACAAAAAACAATTATCGTTACATTTTTTATCTATTATTATTTATCATTTCAATCAATTCTTTTATTTTGAAATCTATTGAACCTAAACCAAAATAATCCTCAGGTTTTTTTACTAAATTTTTTCTTACAGGATTATTAATTATATAACACAAACTGTTATATATATTCTCTTCTTCTCTGTGTATATGATCATAAAAATCTTTTTGCCATTTAAATTTATGCATTATTATACCTGTTTTTTGTTTAAATTCTACTACTGCTTTATAAATATCAGAATCTGTTTCTAATCCTTCAAGCACAAGATGCAAGTGATCGGGCATAAAAACATATATCCAATTTTTTATTTTATGTTTTTTCAAAACATCTTGTAATATTAAAACAAAATTATTTAATATTTCTTTATTAGAAAATAAATTTTTTCTGTCTTTTATACATAATGTAAAACTTATTCTTTTGTAACCAATGTATTCTTTTCTATCCAAACGATGCTTTTTCTCTTTAATTTTTTTATTTTCCATTTTTGTTTTATTTTTCCATTACAACCTAAAAATTACAGCCTGCGTTCGTTTTTGCATTATACATCAAAATGCCTTTACCATCTTTGTAGCCGCAGGCTTTAGCCTGCGATTTTTCAGACGCCTTAATAACATCAACCATTAAATACCGCAAACTAAAGTTTGCGGCTACATTTAAAAAACAAAACAAACAACAACTACCGAAAGCTAAAGCTTGCGGCTACAAAAAACATAATACAAAAACAAACAACAACCATCGCAATCTTAATCTCGCAGCAATACAAAAAACAATATACATAAACAAAATAAATTTATTTCATATTGACAAATAATTATTAAAAATATATACTTATCAATGAGCGATAAGACCACTGAAGGTTGTTCTGTGTGTTCCCTTCCGTATGGTGGGCTATAGCACAGACGCAACAGGCCTTCAGGGCACGCTCTTTTTTATTTTTCTGGCAAATAAACTGTTTCATATTTAATTTTGTCTTTAAAAACGTTATACCATTTTTCGTCTTGTCTTTCATATTTTCTATAAAATCCCCACGAATACATATCAACTGCCTACAATCCTGGGGTTTCATCAGAGTTTTGATGATTAATATCAATAGGTATTTTAGGTGGAATTCGCCCTTTTAAATTGTTAATTATATATTTATTAAAATTATCTATTTCTTTTTTCCCTTTACTCTTGTCAACTATTAGATTTACTCTGCTTGTTTCTGAATTAATATTAATATTTTGCAAGATTTGATTTGCAATGTAATTATATAATCTGTCAGCAATAACTGTTAATTCCTTATTTACTCTTCTTTTATTCAATGTGATTGAATACAATTCATAATTAACATTTTTTAAATTTCTGTGCATTGTTTCTTTTGCTTGCATTGAAGTTTTCGCTCCTTTCAATTCAATATTTCTATTTTTAAAAATTCTTTTTTTTGTTTTAATTATTGCATTTTTCAATTTTTTATTATCTTCGTCATTATTCAGTGATAATATTGTAATTGTAAAAAATTTTGAAACTTTTTTATTTACAAAATCAAATCCCAAATCACCGCTTTCATCCAAATATAAATATTGCATTTACAAATCATACCCCAACCCTTTCAAATTATTCCTTATCTCTTTTTCCAATTTTTTGCTTTCTTCAAATTGTTCTTTTAATTCCTTTGTCAATCTTTTCATCTTTTCTTCAAATTTTTCATCATCTTCTTCTATCTTTACAATCTCAACATATCTACCAGGAGTTAAGACATAGTCATTTTTCCTTATATCTTCTATTGTTGCGGCTTTACAAAAGCCTGGTATGTCTTTGTATTTACCATTTTTTGACTTCCATTGATGATATATATCGGCAATTTTTTTTATTTCTTCGTCTGTTAATTCTCTATGGCGTCTGTCTCTCATAACACCCATATTTCTACAATCAATAAAAAGCGTTTCTCCTACACGATTTCTATATTTATTATTTTTTTTGTCCCGAGTAATAAACCACAAACATGCAGGTATCATAGTGTTATAAAAAAGCTGCGACGGTAGTGCAATCATGCAATCAATAAGATCTGCTTCTATAATATTTTTTCTTATTTCTCCTTCTCCGCCTGTGTTAGAAGACATAGAACCATTTGCCATAACAAATCCAGCTATACCATTTGGTGCGAGATGATGTATAAAATGTTGGATCCATGCAAAATTTGCATTACCAACAGGCGGCACTCCATATTTCCATCTAACATCATCACGCAATAATTCACCTGACCAATCGCTATCATTAAATGGTGGATTTGCTAATATATAATCCGCCTTTAAATTAGGAAATGCATCTTTTAAAAAACTGCCCTGGTCATTCCATACAATTTCACCAGCTATACCACGTATTGCTAAATTCATCTTACATAACCGCCAAGTGGTTTGATTTGATTCCTGTCCATAAATTGCTATATCCCCACGCCGGCCGCTGTGCTCTTCTACAAATCTTTCTGATTGGACAAACATACCACCTGACCCACAGCATGGATCATAGACACGTCCTTTATACGGCTCTATCATATTGACAAGTAATTTCACAATGCAAGAAGGTGTATAAAACTGGCCACCTGATTTACCTTCTGCATCAGCAAACTGTCCAAGAAAGTATTCATAAACCCTGCCTAAGATATCCTTTGATTTGCTTTCTTTGTCCCATAATCCAATAGTGCCTATTAAATCTATAAGTTCACCCAGCCGTTGCTTGTTTAATGTTTCCCTTGCATAATTTTTTATCAAAACCCCTTTTAATGACACATTCTCTTTTTCCAGCGCTTCCATTGCTTCATCTATTATTTTTCCTATTTCTGGTTTTTTTGCATTTTCTGCAATATAATGCCATCTGGCCTTTTTAGGGACATAAAATATATTTGCTGCTGCATATTCGTCTCTATCTTCTGAAACTATAAATTTATCTGTGTCTTCTTTTTCAAGTTCTTTATGTTTTTCTAAAAAAGCATCAGTAACATATTTTAAAAAAATGAGTCCCAAAACAATATGTTTATATTCTGCGGCATCCATATTTGAGCGTAATTTATCTGCTGCTTTCCAGAGTTTTTCCTCAAAACCAAGATTAGCACCATTTTGTTCTTTTTTTATTGTTATATTGTTTGATTTTTTTCTCACCACACACCACCTAGTTTTTATTATTCAATTATATATACAAGAATAACACAGCAAAATAAAATTTTCAATTGTTAATTTTTATTAACCGCAGGCTTTAGCCTGCGTGTTTTTGAACGCCATCAAAATGCCTTTACCGTCTTTGTAGCCGCAGGCTTTAGCCTGCGATTTTTCAGACGACTTAATAACCTAAACAACATTAAATACCGCAAACTAAAGTTTGCGGCTACATTTAAAAAACAAAACAAACAACAACTACCGCAAGCTAAAGCTTGCGGCTACAAAAAACAAAATACAAAAACAAACAACAACCATCGCAAGCTAAAGATTGCGGCTACGTTTTTCAATTTTCAATTTTCAATTATGGTTTATCCATTTCAAATTCGCAAACCCAGAAAATTTGAAAATATGGTAGATTAATCATACATTTTACTTCTTACATCTTACTTCTTGCATTTATTATCTGCTACTATATTTTAAAACTTCTTCTGGTTTTATACTATTCAAACACTCATAATGTCCGTATGGACATTTTTTTTCAAAGCATGGCTGACAAGATAAATTTTTATAAATAATTTTACTTGTTTTATTTAATGGTCCTGCCCAGTCAGGCGGTATTGCCCCATAAATTATAACAGACGGCACTCTAAATGCATCTGCAATATGGGCAAGACCTGAATCATTACCGATAAAACAGCAACTATTTTTAATCAAAATCATTGCATACTGCAAATCACACCCTCTGACATCTTTGACTCGTTTATCTTTTAATATATCATCTGAAATTTTTATTTCTTTTTCTTTAAAACTTCCAAGAATAAATAAAGATATATTTTTTTTCTTTTTTAATATCTTAAATATTAACTCTTCAAAAAAATGAAGAGGCCATTGTTTGGCAGGTCCATAGGCAGTAAAAGGTGCAATGGTAAATATTTTTCCACTTATCTTAAAATCTTTAAGTAATTTTTTTTCTTTATTTACATCAATAAACAATTCTTGTTTGATATTTGAAAAATTGAAAAAATTATCCAGTAAATAAAGAATATTTTTATACTCATTTATTACATGCGTCTTATATTTTTTTCTTTTATATGATTTATTAAGCAGTAACCATCCCATATCATCTGCATAGCCACATTTAAACTTAACACCTGAAAAAATTAAAAACAAATGAGAAGAAAGAGATGGTTTAAAAGATACTGCTGTTTTAATTTTATTTATTCTGACTTCTGAAACAGCACTTATAAATCCCCGAAAACCTGGCTTAATTTCAATTATCCCATCAACATATGGATTATTACTAAAAACATGAACAGTGTTGCTTTTTGCCGCAATAAAAATTTTATTAAATTTCTTTTTTAACTCAGGTAAAAAGGAAGTAACCATGACACAATCGCCTATCCAGTTAGGAGCACGGATAAGTAGGGTGTCTGTATTTATCTTATTTTTATTTTCAATCATTTTTGATATTTTTACAAACTCTGAAAAAGAACTATATATGGCAAGTATAAAACCATGTAAACCATCTAAAAATCCAAGTTTAAGAAAAAACATCTTTATAAACTTAAAAAAAGGAGAAAATAAAAGTTTAAAAAATAATAATGGTTTTAGTTTTTCTGCCTGGATAGAAGTATACCTATTCATTTTTTCAAAATAGGATTTACTATCCGTATATGAATAATGCAAAATTGGTTCTTTTAAATATCCTACTTTACCCTGCAATTTTATTGACTCATGGACAGCCCCAGTAAAAATGCCTTTACCCTTTTTAAATAATCTTAACTGGTAATCACTTCCCCAACCACCATGCTTTATTGGTTTACCCAAAAAATAATTAATGCGCCTGATATAATAACCGTCATAATTATTTTCAACCGCTCTTATTATTTCTTGTTGTAAAGAAAGTGATATTTCTTCATCAGCATCTATACTTAAAACCCACTGATTTTTCGCCTTTGAAATACCAAAATTTTTAACCGAAGAATAATCAGTAAACTCTTTATAAAAAACTTTTGCGCCATATTTTTTTGCAATTGAAAGTGTTTTGTCAGTGCTGCCTGAATCAATAATAATAATTTCAGAACAAAATTTTATTGAATCAAGGCATCTTTTTATATTTTTTTCTTCATTATATGTGATGATTACAGCAGATATTTTCATGAAGGGATATTAATATATTTTTTTATAGCATCTGTTACCTTGGAGACAGGGACCGAATCAGGCGACCCATCAGATGCCTGTAATATTTCATGATTATTTCCTGCTGGTTTGTTCGTATCGGGATCCGTGTCTGACCAAATCACAATCAGATTGGTAAAAGGTGAAAGTAAATGCATAAAATCTGTCTCATTGCAGATAAAACATGTAAAATAAGTAGAAAGTGCAGCAAGTTTCATATAATCAGTGGTATCAGGTATAAGTGCCTTATTTCTTATTACATGCATGAATTCTTCTAGACGCTTTTTCTCATTTTCATGGTAATAAACTATGACTCTGGCATTAAATTTTTCAACAACATTTCGGACAAGCTGAGAGAATTTATTTATTGACCACCGTTTTGATTCATTAAGTGAAGTTGCATGAATACCAATTATAATATCTTTATTAGTTATTTCATTCCTTTTTATAAAATCAGCTGCATATTTTTTATCTTCTTCTGTTATATTTATCTTTGGAGTGAAATCATAAGTATTGGCTCCTATGAATCTTACAAGATTTAAATATTTAACAATCCTATGCTGTGGTGAATCTATTGTCTGTAGTTTTAAATTATGAAAAAAATTATAAATCTTTGTCTCTTTTTTTAACGCATAAGCAACTTTTGCTCTTGCTGGACATATTGCACTTGCTAAAATAGAATTAAAACTATCTGAAGCAAAATTCACTAAAACTTCATAGCCACCAAACATAAGGTTAAAAAAAGAAGGCAAACAATTAATAAAATTAAAACATAATATTTTATCTATACCAGAAGCACGACTAGCAATTTTTCGTAATTTACTTGGTATCATCACTGTAAGTTTGCCATCTGGCGGTAAAGCTTCTTTTAAAGCACTTATTGCAGGAGTTGCTAAAATAAAATCTTCAAAATTATCAGGCGCAATAACAAGTAGGGATGTTATCTCTTTTAAATTCAACTGTTTTGCATGAAGTATCTTTTTTTTAAACATTATTTGCCTTTATTAAATTTTTTATATATGTAAAAACAGTATCTGGTTTTATATCTCTCATGCATTCAAAAGTACCAATAGGGCAGATATTGCCACCGTGTAAATTACACGGTCTGCAGGTTAATTTTCTTTCAATTATATGAAAATTTTTACCGCTTATAAATCCAAATTCTGCAACCGTTGGTCCCATCATAATGACTGCAGGAATATTATAATACCAAGCAAGATGGGCAGCAGCTGTATCATTGCCTATAAAAAGATCAGAATTTTTTATAATATGTGCTAATTTATCAAATGATGTTTTTCCAATTAAATTGTTAATATTGTTACTTTTAATATATAATATTTTATCATTTTTTTCAATCTCTTCTTTAACACCTGTTATAAATATTTTTATTCCTTTAATTTTTGAAATTTTTTGAACAAGTTCAAAAAAATATGGCCATCTTTTTAATTTCCATCTTGCTCCTATATGAACAATAATATTTTTTATTTTTTTATTTATAATATTTTTGTTATAAACATTTTTTGGATTCACTATTCCGAATTTTAAAAGAGCTTTCTTTGCAGCTTGTAAATATTTTTCTATAACTGTTTTGTAAATTCCAAAAGACCATTTAAAATAGACCAAAAAACGTCTTTTGATAATATCTTTATCAATCATTTCTTTTATTTTTGCTTTTGAAAAAATAAGAATGAAAAATGTTCTTATATTAGAATGGAGATCAATAATTATATCGTATTTTTCATCATTTATCTGATTTATTAATTTATTCAAAGAAAAAAAATCTTTGATAAATGAATGTTGCGTTTTGAATTTTAATACTTTATTTGAACCTATTAAAAGAGCAACTTTTTCAAACTGCTCTTTTACAAGCATATGTATTTTACAATCAGGAATATTATTCTTTAAAAATTTTATAACAGAAGATGTTAAAATAATATCCCCTGTGGAACTCAATCTTATTATTAATATTTTCATATTTGCAATTTTATCTTCTTATCAAGTTCTTTTATATTTTTTATCAAAACACCTGTTTTTAAGCAAAATACCCTATCATCAGTAAAGAATTTTCTTTTTAATTTTACCTCATCTTTTTCTGTTGTTATTATCATTGATGCATTTGTTTTCTGCAACAATTTACATATTGCCTCAATTTCCTTTTTTAAAAGTGTATGATGGTCTTTAAAACGCAAGCCAACAACAATACGCGCATTTAACATTTTTAATGTCCGTTCAAAAGCAATAGGATTGCCTATTCCAGAAAAAGATATTACTTTTTTATTATTTAAAAACTCCACAGTATGATGTTCATCGGTAAAAATATTATATACATATCTGGGTTGAATATCAGCTTCTAATATTTTAGCATTTTTATCATATCCGTATATAACATCTTTTATTCTATCAATTTTCTGGGGGTCATCTACAATATTTGTATTTGTGATTATTATAATATCTGCATCCCGCAAAACATGGATTGGCTCTCGTAGCATTCCAGCAGGAAATAAACTGTTAAAACCAAATGGATTTAATGCATCTATTAATAATATATTTATTGATTTTTTTATATCTTTTCTCTTTTGAAATCCATCATCCAATAAAACATAATCTGGTTTGAAAATCTGTAGCCCATACTCTATTGTCTTTATTTTATTTTCACCAACCAAAACACATGCATCTTTTAAATTTCTTGCAAGCATATATGGTTCATCCCCTGAATTTTTCACAGATAATAAAATCTCAGAACCATTTGAAACAATATCAATATCATTTATTTTTTTTCTCTTATAACCCTTTGCCACAACCATTAATTTTTTCCCGGATTTTATAATTCTTTTAGCAATCTCAATTGTAATTGAAGTTTTACCTGTTCCCCCTAGCGTTAAATTACCTATGGTTATTATATTATATGGAGTTATCAAAGGTTTCTTTATATTTAATTTATATAGAACATCTTTTATTAAAAGGCCAAAAAAATAAAAACCTGATAATATATAGAGAAAAAGCATAATAAAAATATCTATCAAATTTTTTTTCTTTTTTGTAATTATCTGCCACCAAATTCTTTCAATCACATTTACTCCTTATGTATCTTTTTATCTATTAAAATTTCCTTTATTATCAATGCTGTTGTATCTGCAGATGATTTATAATTCTCTATGACATTTTTATTCTTTTGTCCCATTGATATCCTGATATCATCATTTTCAATTAATTTATGTAAAATTTTCTGCAGTTCATTATGATCCATATTATTTAATTTTACCGTTCCACCACCACTTACTAATTTATTCATTGTATCTTCAAAATTGTACATGTTTTTTCCAGTTATTACTGGCAACCCAAAACTAGCCGGTTCTATTGGGTTGTGTCCACCATAATTTAAAAAACCTCCACCAACAATAGCAATATCGCCAATAGAATAAAAATTTGTTAGTTCTCCTATTGTATTCAAAATTACTAATTCATACTCAAGTATTTTATTGCATCCATTTAAATTTGTCCACAACTCATATTTTAAATTATACTCTAAAGCTATTTTTATAATTTCTTTCACTCTTTTTAAATATCTCGGGGCAATTATTAATATTGACTGTTCTTTTATAATATTAAATGATTTTATTATTAATTCTTCTTCTCCTTCTCTTATACTACCGGCTATTATTATTTTTTTATTTTTCTTCTCTGTAATTTCATATTTTGATCTTAAATCTTCATCCAATGAAAATTTTGTATTAGGTAGTACGATTATCTTTTGATTATTTAATTTGCCCACTATCATAAATCTTTTTGCCATCTTTTCGCTTTGAACAGTTATTAAAAGAAATTTATCAAGTAATTTTCCAAATAAAAAAGAAAATATTTTATAAAAAGGATAACTTTTATCTGAAATTCTGCCATTTATAAGAAGCAAAGGTATTTTTTTATTATATATATTAAATATCAGATTGGGCCATAATTCAGTTTCAATAAAAACAACCATCTGTGGATTTATTTTATTTATGAAATAATTTGTAAATAAAAACAAATCAAGAGGAACAAGAGAAAAAAATAATACAGTGTCACTCAAATCATTTTTTATCTTTTTTTTACCATTTATACTTGTTGTTGTCACAACAAAATCATAGCCATTTATAATATTTTTAAGTTCTTTTATTACTGGTATGAGCGCTTGCACTTCTCCGACAGATGCGGCATGAAACCATATAACATTTTTATTTTTAAATTGTATTTTATTTTTATAGATACAGAATCTTTCCAATAAATCCATTCGCCATTTTTTATTTATTATCAGTCCTAATAAAATAAATGGCAAAAATAAAACTGTTAGTAAAACAAAAATCAAATTATAAATGAAAATCAAATTATATCTCCTTTAAGATTGCATGGGCAGTATTTTTTAATGTTCCTTTTATATAAATGAGTTTATGTATTTTTTTATATTCATTTTTGATAAAATTTGCATACTTTTTATTTTTTATTATTTCAAATATTTTCTGGCTGATTTTTTCAGGTGTAAAATTATTTTGTAATAATTCCGGCACAACCTGTTTACCAGCAATAATATTCGGTAATGAAACTGTTTTTACCCTTATCAATCTTTTTGTTATTAAATATGAAATAAATGATAATTTATAAACAACAACCATAGGTATTTGAAGGAGCGCATTTTCTAATGTTATTGTTCCTGATTTTACTATTGCAGCAGCAAGTGTTTTTCTGGCTTTATAATCATCTCCATTTACTGTCTTTATATCCAAATGTTCATATCCTTTA
>JAOAIN010000042.1 GCA_026414685.1 Candidatus Goldiibacteriota bacterium | reverse complement strand
ATTTCTGTTTCATCAAAAACAGATGCAGTTAGTGCATCAAACTGAATTTCTATTACCTTTTCAATATTTTCAGAAGGGACAACAATAACATAATTTGTGGCATCATAAGATGTAAATGCATTATTATAACCACCAAGTTCTTTTATTTCCCTATCTATCTGTCCAAGGCTTCTTTTCTCGGTTCCTTTAAACATCATGTGTTCAAGAAAATGAGACAAACCTTTTTCATTTTCATTTTCATACGCAGCACCTACCCGAATCCAGAAATTACACGCAGCAACCGGCGCAGAATGATTTTCTTTAATTATCAATGTAATTCCATTTTCTAGTACTTCTTTCACCACATTATCCTGTTCAATAGCCACGGCAATACTCCAACAAAATAAAAATATAAATAAAAATAAAATTTTCTGTTTTCTTTTTAAAAACATTAAAATTCACCTTATTTCTGTAAAAAGACATTTCAACCTATCATTTGCGTGTAAAACAAAATTTTTTAAAACAAAAGGTATTAGGACAACTTCTCCTTTTTTTACTTTTTCCTTACCATACTTCCATATAATATAACCGTTCCCATCAAAAAAAGAAATAACAACAGGCGCTACTGAATTATACCAGTATTTATTTCCTTTTTCCATAATAAGTTCATATATAAAAAATTCTTTGGTTTTTAATAAATTTCTATTTATCGTTGTATTTTTCAAAACTACATTTTTAATTTTTCTTTTTATGAGTGGTTGGTTGTTTATTTTTATTGCTTTAATTCCATTTTCAAGATCCAGGGCCCGTGGAATTTCCAGATTCTGTCGTCCCCAGTCATATATTCTATATGTTACATCAGTATTCTGTTGTATTTCAAAAATAATATTTGAAGGACCAATACTGTGGATGGTTCCACCTTTTATATAATAACAATCACCAGATCTGGTTTTATATTTTTTAAGATTAGCAACTATATTCTTGGATAAAATAAGTTTCTTCAAAACATCTTTTTTTACTCTTTTTTTCAATCCGAGCAAAACAAAAGAATTTTTACCAGATGATACTATATACCAAGCCTCTGATTTTCCCGATGGTAAATTATTCTTTTTAGCAAAGAAATCATCCGGATGAACCTGAATGGAAAGTTTATCTTCTGAATCAATGAATTTAAATAATAAAGGAAATTTATTTTTACATTTTTTTGCAATTTCTTTTCCTAGGATCTCATACGAATGGTCTTTCATTAAATCATTTAATTTTAAACCTTTGTAGCAACCATTTGAAATAATAGAACAATCAAGATCTTGGTCTGCAAAAAACCACACTTCACCTATTTTATGATTTTCCGGCAATTTAAAGAAACTACTTAATTTTCTGCCACCCCATATCTTTTCTTTAAAAATGGGGAAAACCTTTATTGGATAAGCAACAAATGACATATAATCTCCTTTTATTAGTGTCTGATAATCCTTTAATTTTATTATTATATTTTTTTGTAATTCTATTAGTTTGTTTTAAAAATATATTTTACAAACATGTTTTTCAAACATTCGTTAAAAATTATTTTATTAAATAATAATACTTGGTTTTCTCTTAATATCTTTTTTTTATATATGACCCAGGAAAATAATGATATAAAATTTCATTGTATTTCTTACCTTCCTTCGCCATTCCGAGAGTTCCACGCTGACACATCCCTATACCATGGCCCCATCCAGCGCCATATATATAAATATCTCTGATATATCCTTTGGCATCTTTTCTATATTCCCATTTTATCACATTTGACCTAATTTTTCCCAGAATCATTCTTATAATATCAAAATTTACTGTTTTGCTTCCTTTTTCACCTCCTATGTATAATTTTACAATCGCGCCTGATTTTGCTCTTTTTATTGGTTTTATCTCTTTTATCTTTCCTAAATCATATTTCTTTTTAACATAAAAAGCAAGAGCATCAGAATCCATATATCTTATCCATCTGAAAAATGTTTCATAATTACCTTCTACCTTGCAATATACATCAGGATATAATTTCACCCATTCTTCAAGATAAAAAGGGGATAAAGGAAATATCCATTTACTGTTCAAAGTATTTCTTCCATCAATAACACCTTTCAAACTTGAGCACAATTTAAATCCCCACGCATCATAAATATCCGTTGTATGACCACCACAGGATAGAGAATAAAATGTCTGTAATATTTTATAATTTGCACCGTATAAAACCTCACCGCGTGTTTCATCAACTGCTTTATTTGTCCTTTCATTTTCTCCATAAATACCCTTATATACCGCACAATGTTGCTGCGCACATAAATCAAAACCATCTTTTTTATGTCTACCTAAATGCTCAAAGGTATAAGTTCTTGCAGCTACAGCCTGCGTTTTTAAAGCCTCCATCTCCCAATGGGGGGGCATTTCAGACGGCAAAACACCATATAAATACTCTTCAACATTTATCTGATTAACAAGTGTTAAAAAATTTTTTTTAAATATTACTTTAAAATTTCCCCTGTATGTTGTATCGTCTGTTGAAGACCAGTAAAAACCTTCTCCATATTGAACATTATATATATTTACTGTTGCTTCATTTATCTCCTTTTTAATGTAATAATTACCTTCTTTTATTTCTATTGAATTGCCTTCCATTTGTCCTACAAATGCTTTTTTATTTTTATCGTCAACTTCAATAAAATATTCTTTTAATTTTTCTCCTTTAAACAAGGTCTCGTTTTTATCATTTAAAAAAAGAAAATCGCTGCCTGATTTAAAATAAATATATTTTATTTTTTCAAGCAATCCAATTTCAACTATCGGTATGACTTCTGCATTGAGAACTGAAATTTTATCAGGAGGTGAATATGATATACGTTTCATTTTTTTCTGTGCAACATATTTCTCTGTTTTTTCTTTTATTTCAGGAACAGTAGCTATATACTTCTGAATCTTACTAGCAACCTCCTCATCTTTTGTATCTATATCTCCAACTTTTCTCCAATAAACAAAAGCTTTTGAAAAATCTCCTTTTTTTTCATAAAGATATGCTATTTTACGGGTTAATTCTTCTGTATAAATTCTGTCTTTTTCTATGGCAATTTTATAATTTTTTATTGCTTCTTCAAAATTATCTATTGTCTGATATAATTCACCTAGTTTGATATATGAAATGACTTTCTTATCATCAATTTCTATTGATTTATTCAAAGCTTCCTTTGCTTCATCATATTTACCCTGTTCAAGCAAAATACAACCAAGCCAGTAATAAATTTCCCAGTTAATTATGTTTCTTCTTAAAAAAAAGTTTATTTCTTCATCTGCAAAATGATATGCTCCAATAAAATAATACATTTTGGCAAGTTCTAAATGGACTCTGGGATCCCTGTCATTTATCTCTATCAGTTCTTTATATAAATTAAACGCCTTTCTGTTTTCGCCGAACTCTTTGTAAATGGAAGCCAAATTAAAATAATTAATTACATTGTTTTTATTTTCCAAAATTTGATTTTCATAATAATCAATTGCATCTTCAATATTATCAGAATAATATTTATTATTTTCACCCCGCAGGAGAAATACCCACAGAAGAAATGCAAGAAAAAATATATAATTTTTTTTCATAGAGTAAATTTTTCACCGAGATAAATTTCTCTGGCCTTTTTATCATTTATGAGTTTTTTTGCTGTTCCTGATAAAAGTATTTTTCCATCATATAAGATATATGCTCTATTTGTAATAGAAAGTGTTTCTCTCACATTGTGATCTGTGATAAGAATACCTATATTTTTTCTTCTTAAATCCTTTATAATATTTTGAATATCAAAAACAGTAATGGGATCAATCCCAACAAATGGTTCATCAAGTAAAATAAATCTAGGCGATAAAACAAGTGAACGGGCTATTTCAACACGTCTTCTTTCTCCACCAGAAAGAGTATATGCTTTTTGTTTTCTCAAATGTGTTATTTTTAAATCATCAAGCAGCTGTTTTAATTTTCTATCCTTTTCTTTTTCATCAATATCCATGAATTCAAGAACAGACATTATATTTTCTTCAACAGTTAAATTTCTGAAAATAGAAGGTTCCTGAGAAAGATAGGAAATACCCATCAAAGCTCTTTTATACATCGGCATTTCTCTTATTGATATTTTTTTATCATTATCAATAACTATTATATCTCCCATATCCGGTTGAATTACACCGAGAATCATATAAAAAGTTGTTGTTTTACCTGCACCATTAGGCCCTAATAATCCAACTATTTCACCCTGTTTGACCTCAATATTCACATCATCTACAACGCGTTTATTTTTATATATTTTTGTGAGATGTTCAGTTACTATTTTTGTCAACAGGAACCTCCTTTTTAATATCTTCAAAATCAACATAAAATAATTTTGCCCAAATATTCTCTTGCAATTTAATAATCATTTTATTAATATCTATATTTATTTTTGATGAAATAAATGTACTCTCATGCTTTTTGGCAAATGGATTTCCTGTAAGTTCCAATTCTTCTGTTAATTCATTATAAATAACTCTGTCAGAAAATGCCACAATATCTTTTAATTTGATTTTTACTTTTTTATCAACCTTTGATGCTATAATTTCACCTGTTTCAACATCATATTTTACCTCATCTGCGTATAAATTTATTTTTTCATTATTATCAAGTATTTTTTCTGCAATAACATTTTCATATGCTTCTATTTTAGACATTGACTTATTGTATTTAACTTTTTTACAGAAAATTTTAACCTTTTGCTTAAAATAATAAATCTTAACATTACCTGTTGCCTCTGCATTGTCTCGGTAATTGATTGATTGCAATTGATCACAAAAAAGATTAACTCCCAAAGCTTTTAATTTCACATTTCCTAAGAAAACAGCCATAGATGTTTCTTTATTAAAAGTCATTGTATCCGACTCAATGGTTAATTCTCCAATCTTTATTTTTCTCTTTTTTGTTTTTCCTGATTTTTCTGTTAATTTAGTTTCTGTCTTTTCTGTTTCAGATTGGATAGTTTGTGTAATTTTCTGGGGGACTGATTCTGATATTTCTTTTGTAAGTTCCTGGTTCTTTATTTCTTTACTAGTTATAACATCTTTATTTTTAAAATCTTCAAAATATATCTTTTTATATTGTGTGTCATCAATGTGATGGCAAGAACACAAAATAAAAATTAATCCAAAAAAGATATAATTATTATTCTTCATCCTGTATTATATCCTTTGCTTTTAGTTTTACTTTTTTATTTATCCTTATGTCCTTCATATCAATATCTGATTGAAAGCCGATACCGCTTATGACATTTTTATCCTTTATTACTGAAACCGGACCCTCCCCTATTACTTTTTTCTGTGCGTCATCCCAAAAAATAGAATCTGTGATTATAACTGTGCCGTTTGATGCTTTAATTCTAACATTACCGGACGCTTTGAAAGAATTGTTTTCGGTATTTATAACCGCGTGATCAGCACTCAAAACAGTTATACCGCCATCCTTTTCATAATTTTTCATTTCAAGTTTCTGTGCAAAAATAAGTTTTTTCATTTCAAAAACCTGGGCAGATGCTGCTTTTAATTCGGTTTTTTTTACTCCTTCTTCCGTGGTTGTCAAATTAAATCCCTGTATGATATAGTTTGGTATATTTTCTATTTTTTCTGTTGCAGGTAATCTAGGCTGAATTTTTTTATGCTCGCAGCCAACAATAATCAACAACAGAAAAATCACCAATAGTAATCTCTTCATCTACCTCAACCTTCCTTGCTCTAATTTTAATTTACGATTTGTAACTTCTATCGCACTACTGATTTAAATCTATCATGTATCCAAGCCCACTGCTCAGGATAATTCATTATCATCTTACTTATATCAGCATTATATAGATGGACTATTTTTTCTATGCTATCTTCTTTATTTATATCATAAGGTTTATTAATTATCAAATTATAATAACCATCTGGTCGCCTCACACAGAAAAGAGTTAAAATATAAGAATTGTAATGCTTGGCAAGAACAGCCGGACCAATCGGTGTCTTTGCATCAACTCCTAAAAAAGGAATAATAATACTATCAACATCGGTATCCTGATCAACAAGAACTCCGAGCATCAAACCGCGTTCTTTTAATTCTATAATCATATCTCTTGAAACTATATCCCTGTCATAAGCTTTTACACCAATCCTGGTTCTTGCCGAGTATACAATTTTATCAATTCTATCATCAAATAATTTTTTACCTATGACACCTATATTGAATCCTTTATATTTAAGATAAATAGGGATTAGCTCCCAATTACCGAAATGCGCTGTAATACCGATTAAACTTCTGCCTTCTTCTTTTGCTTTATAAAAATATTCAAGTCCGTTTGTTTCTTTTACCAAGGAAACTATCTTTTCTGGAGCACTTATAGAAATTTTTATAAATTCAAATAGGCCTCTACCATAATTCTTAAAATTTTTTATTATAAAATCTCTTTTCTCTTTATCAGAAAATTTATTTTTTCCATAGACAATATCAAGATTTTTACATATGATTAATTTTTCCTTTTTCATAAAAAAAGAAAATATAACCCCAAATATTTCTCCGCAGCGCATCACAATCCGCATCGGTAAAAATAATAAAATCACTTTAAAAAAATAAATAATAACAACAATAGACAAATTTCTTATTTTTTTAAAAAAACTATTTTTCATGACGCCGCAAATATAGGGATAATGTTTTTTTCCATAAACCGCGGGCTTTTATTATGAGGTCAATTACTTCTCTTGCACAACCTTCACCGCCTTTGTTTCTGCATATATAATCAGCGTATGGTTTTATTTCCTTTATACAATCACGGGGAGCAGCTGAAAACCCACATTTTTCCATAATAGGAATATCAATTATTTCATCACCTAAAAAACAGATTTCTTCATCTTTTAAACCAACTCTTTTTTTTAAATGCTCATAAGCTTTTATCTTTTCAATAACATCCTGATAAACATATTTTATTCCAAGTTCTTTTGCTCTTATTGATATAACCTCTGAATATCTCCCACTTATTATTGCAAAAATAAGTCCTGCATAATTGCCAAGTGTTACTCCTGTCCCATCACGGACATTAAAATTTTTATATTCTGTTTTATCACTTCCAATAACAATTTTACCATCGGTTAAAACACCGTCCACATCAAAAATTACAAGTTTTATCTTTTTTAATTTTTTGAGTAATTGTTTTTTCATCAGACAATTCCAGCACTTAAAATATCATGAAGATGAATTATACCTTTTAACCTTTTATTCTTATCAGGGATTAGCAAAACAGTTATTTTATTTTTTTCCATCATAGAAAGAGCATCTACAACAAGTTCATCTTCCTTTATAACTTTGGGATTTTTTATCATTATTGAAGACATCTTTAAAGAAAATGGATTTGCATTTTTTTCTATCAGACGTCTTAAATCACCATCGGTAAATATGCCACACAATTTATTTTTTTCATCAATAACAGCAAGACAGCCAAATCTTTTTTTCGTCATGATAAGAAGTGCTTTTTTTAATATCGTATTCTCTTTTACAACAGGTAATTCGTCTCCTGTGTGCATTATATCTTTTACTTTTAAAGTTAGTTTTTTGCCCAGCACTCCACCTGGATGTAGTTTTGCAAAGTCCTCCTTTTTGAACTTTTTAATCTTCAAAAGAGCGATTGCAAGCGCATCACCAATTGCAAGCTGAACTATTGAAGAAGCAGTTGGCGCAAGTCCCATAGGACAGGCTTCTTCTTTTACATATGAATCAATCACACAATTGGCATTTTTAGAAAGTGTGGAATTTTTATTTCCAGTTATAGCAATAACAGGTATTTTTAAATCTTTGATGGATGGTAGTAAATCGGTGATTTCCTCAGTTTCACCACTCTGGGAAATAATTATGACAACATCTTTTTTTCTTATAACTCCTATATCACCATGTGCTGCTTCTACAGGATGTAAATATATGGAAGGAGTTCCCGTGGATGATAGAGTCGCTGATATTTTCTGTCCTATTATACCTGATTTGCCAAGACCAATTATAACAACTTTTCCCTTACATCTTTTTAAAATATTTACAGCAATAACAAAATTATCTTTTATAGTCTTTTTCAAGTATGAAAGTGCATTTATTTCAATGTCTAAAACTTCCCTTGCTATTTTTTTTACATTCATATCACAAAACCTTTATACATTGTCTTCTATATACCAGATTCTAGCACAATTTTCACATGCCATTATTTCCTTACATTTTTTCACATCTATCACCGCCTGGGCACGAACTGTCATTTTACAACCCCCACATATCGCATTGCCCTTCCCCTGCATTTCAATAGGGACAAGAGCTATGCCACCTTTATTTTTTCTGATTCTTTCATAACGTTCATACCAGTTTTTATTCACTTTCTTTGCCATTTCTTCTCTTTTTACATTTTCCTGATTTATTAAATTATTTTTTTCAGATATCTCTTGTTTATAATCAGAAATTATTTTATTAATTTTTTCCTCTTCCTGCTTCATTATTTTTTCCTGTTCTTTCAACCATTTATTAATCTCTTCCTCTTCTTCCATTATAGCAATAATTTTTTCTTCTAAAATCTGTATATCCTTTTTTATAGCCCCTATCTCTTCCTGTAACACTTTATATGCTTCATTTGTTTTTATCATGGATGTCTGTTCTTCTTTCTTTTTTATATCCTGTTCTTTTGACTTTATTTCCATTTCAAGCATATTTCTCTTTTTTCTTGTTTCATCAAGTTTTTTCTTTTTATTTTCAAATTCCAGTTTAATGTTTTTTATTTTTTCCTGATTTTCAATTATCTTTGTCTCCAGTTCCTGCTTTTCATTCTCCAAATTTAAAATCACAATATCAACTTTTTGCAATTCAATAAGTTCTAAAAGAATCTGTTTCATATCTTCCATCTCGTAACGCCTCCTGTGTTTGTAAATTTTCAATTGTCAATTGTCAATTATCAATTAATGTAACTGCTTCGCAGTTATAATTTCAATTAATCAAAAATATACCATGATCAAATTTCGAATTTCATCTTTCCAATTTCTGTATTTAGGTGTATAAATAAAAAACGCCGCATTGTCTTTCGACAGTGCGGCGTTTTATCCATGGTTTTATTATCCTTCTATATTTATGGCACCGAATTTGAACATACCGACGATGCCACCTTTTATAAAATTCCATTTAGACATGTAATGTATCCACATAAATTTAAATAACTTACTAATTGGCTTCATTTTAAAAACTGGCAAGAAAAATTTAATTGTAAAAAACAACCATAAACTTGCTAAAATTATTATGGTTATTTTTGCAGAAATAAGCGCAGTCAAACCACCTATTAAAAAAATAACAGCTGCTGTAATAACAGCAGCAAAAAAGAAAAGATGCATCAATAAAAAATCACTTATATAAATTATACCTGGAATAAAAAATGGTATTGAAAAGCCAAAACCACCAAAGTAATTAAAATAAAACTCTAAAACATTTTTTGCATGTTTTTTTAGTAATAGTGGATGTCCGTAACCATATCCCCATAATTGCTTGAAAAACTGTTGTGGAGTTGCTCGGTGCATATGGTCAACTATTGCTGATGGTTGAAAAAATAATTTAAAACCTTTTTTAAGTATACGCAGATTAAAATCAACATCCTCACCTGTTGGTTCATGCCAGAATTCCATACCTATTGCTTCAGCAGCTTTTCTAGATACCGCACAGTTTGCTGTTGCAAAAAATGGGCAGGTAGGTGAACCATTAACCTCATGCGGAAGGTCCTTTTTTATGGGTGGATAATACCCACCATTTTTCATTCCAACCCTATCTCCTATAGTTAAAAACAAACTCTGCTCACAGTATGCTTCTGTATCATTATTAGCATCGGTCCGCAAAGTATATATCTCACCGCCAACCATTCCGATCTCGGGATCCTTCATAAATGGTTCTAACATTTTATCAATCCAGTCCTTATGAGGAGCACAATCACCATCTGTAAAAAATATGTATTCTCCTTTTGCAACTTTTAAAGCAGCATTTCGCGCGTGCCCTGGTGATTTTGAATCCGGAACATTTACAATTTTAATAAAACCATATTTCTCTTGCCATTTTTTTATTATTTCTATTGTCTTATCTGTTGAACCGCCATCAGCAAATATTATCTCCCACTTGTCCCGTGGATATTCAACATTTAAAAGATACTGTATTGTTGTATCAATTGTTCTTTCTGCATTTCTAACAGGTAAAATAACTGTTATAAACGGCTTATCTGCCATATAAAATCCTCCTTTTTGTCTAAAATATACAAAAAACAACGCAGACAAGATTATATGAAATTAAACAGAGTTTTTCAAGTGGTATTTTTAAAAAGAATGTTCAGAAAGCGTTCAAAAATAGTTTTGACATAGGTCTAACATAGTAAAAATATAAGCGATTTACTAATTACCCCTATTAATTAAACCTTTTTCTTTCCCATTTCAAATCTCTATGATAAAATATTTTCTAAAATTATAAGGAAAAAATCATGAAAACTCACAAAAAAGTACTTTTAATAAATCCAAATACTATCAGACCGCCAATCGCACCTATAGGACTTGAATATGTAGGCGAATATCTTAAACAGAATGGAATAAAAGTTTTTATCTGCGATTTATCTTTCAATGAAAATCTGATAAAAAAAATTAAAACTTTTAAACCTGATTTCATTGGTATTACCATAAGAAATATAGATGATTGCAGTTTTAAATCCAGAAAATTTTTTCTGCCAGAAATAAAAAAATTAGTTTCAAAAATAAAAAAAATAACAAAAGCACCTATCATAGCAGGCGGAGTTGGATTTTCAGTATCACCGGTAGAAATTTTAAAATTCCTAAATATAGATTTTGGTATTTATGGAGATGGCGAAAATGCTTTTCTAAAATTCATACTCAAATATCCTGATTTTTCAAAAGTCCCGAATCTTATTTACAAGAAAAACGGAAAATATATTAAAAACAAAAATGAATTTTTTAATCTTTGTTTTTTAAAACCCAAACGCATTCTTTTTAACAATAAAAAATATTTCAAAGAAGGTGGCATGCTGGGGATAGAAACAAAAAGGGGTTGCCCTAAAAGATGTATCTTTTGTGTTGATTATATAAGTAAAGGGGAAAAATTAAGGTTACGTCCTGCAAAAAATGTAACGTCAGAAATAAAGGAACTTTTAAAACAAGGTATAAACTACTTTCATCTATGCGATAGTGAGTTCAATATTCCCTATTCTCATGCAGTAAGTATCTGCAATCAAATAATAAAAGAAAAACTCAATAATAAAATTTTTTGGTACTGTTATTGTTCTCCTTTTAACTTTGATTATAAACTCGCAAAATTGATGAAAAAAGCAGGTTGCAAGGGTATAAATTTTGGGGTAGATAGTGGAAATGATAAAATTCTTAAAATCCTTGGCAAAGATTACACCGTAAGAGATATAATTAAAACAGCAGATGCTTGCCATAAAGCAGGACTTACTTTTATGTTTGATTTGCTTCTTGGTGCCCCAGGAGAAAACAAAAACACAATAATACAAACAATAAACCTTATGAAAAAATTAAAACCAGATGTTGTGGGTACTGCAATGGGAGTCAGAATCTATAAAAATACACCTATTGAAAATATACTGAAAAAAGAAAACAAGAATGCATTTTATCCGCAGATTATAGGCAATAGTGATTTATTACGGCCTGTGTTTTACATCTCATCACGAATTGGAAAAAAAATATTTGATTTTGTTGAGTCACTTGTTAAAAATGATAAAAGGTTTTTATTTTCCTATGGCAAGGATAAAAGGGATTATAATTATAATGAAAATAAAGTTTTAGAAAACGCAATAGCAAAAGGTGCACGAGGAGCATACTGGGATATTTTAAGAAATATTCGCTAAAGATTTTGTTCTAACTTAGTTCAAAAATAGTTCTGAAATAGTTCTAACATAGTCACTAATTTAAAACAACTTACTAACTATTTAAGAACGCTTTAATTTATACATTAATTAAACATCTTTAGCAAACGTCAGTAACGAACACCTTTTGCGAACATCAGTAGCGAACATATGCAACGAACATCATTAGCGAACATTATTTTAGTATCACCAACTCTTCTGCTCTTGTCCGTAGTTTTTCGCCACCCTGCGACTTAAAAATAAGATAATAATAGTAAATTCCATTTGCCATGTATTTAAACATCTTTGATTCTACTTTAACCGTGTTATAAACACCTGCTGAGAAATTTTCTACTATATTTATCTCTTTTACCTTCCTAAATGAAGTTGTAAAAATTAGCATTGTTACCTGGACACAATTCTGTGTTGATATAAACCTGATACTTAATTCACGCCAGGGAGTTGGTTTGAAAGGATTCGGATAAACTAAAATTTCATCAACTGAGAATTCTTCTTTTGTTGGTTTTGGGGTGGGTGTATATGTATTTGATACAGTATACGTAAAAGTAAAGGTTGGAATTTCTGTAAATGTATCTGTAATAGTTGGTGTTGGAGTGAGAGTAAATGTATCTGTAAATGTCGGTGTTATTGTATGTGTTTCAGAAATCGTATATGTCTGAGTTATTGTGAGTGTTTCAGTATGCGTTGGCGTCCATGTTGATGTCAGTGTTTCTGTGATTGATGGCGTAAAAGTAGATGTGGATGTTGCGGTATAAGTAGGTGTATAGGTCCGCGTCCAGGTCTGCGTGTAAGTTGGTGTTCGTGTGCGTGTTACAGTAGGTGTTGGTGTGTTTGTCCGTGTAAAAGTGCTGGTAGGAGTTGAAGTTCTGGTAGAAGTTGCCGTTAATGTGAATGTAGATGTAAAAGTTGGAGTGTAAGTTCGCGTCCAGGTCTGCGTGTATGTTTCAGTTATAGTTGGTGTATCTGTTGCAGTAAATGTTAATGTCATTGTTTCTGTCATTGTTATTGTAAATGTTTCTGTAATTGTCGACGTATTTGTAGGTGTTGATGTTCTTGTCTCTGTGAAAGTCCTTGTTGGAACGCGTGTTCTTGTATTAGAAGGTGATATTGTTGGACTTACTTCTGCTGTCTCTGTCTGCGTGGCTGTAAATGTGGAACTCGGAATTGCCTGAGTCTCTGTCATTGTTGGCGTTTCGCTATTAGTTGCCACCTGTGAGCTGGTTGCTGTTATCGTTGGCGTTGGCTCTACTGTCTCCCATGTCCTTGTTATTGTCGGTGTATTTGTTTCTGTTGGCGGTGTACCTGTTATTGTCTCTGTTATTGTGCTCGTTTGTGTTGGCGTTAAGTCCGCTGTAGCTGTAGCGAAGGCGGACGGCGTTCCTGTTATTGTAATTGTTACTGTTGGTGTTGC